>JAISEL010000071.1 GCA_031264185.1 Deltaproteobacteria bacterium | reverse complement strand
GCCTGGCAGAAAGACAGGAACAATCGGACTTCCAACATAAAATGGCAATTTACTGCATCTGATGCACGGGTCAAGCTTAAGCGTCTTTATCCATCAAATTAGAGGTTACAGGGTACTAGATAACAAACGAACTGAAGGCGCAGTGTTTATCCAAAAATCACCAAATCTTTGTTCCTCAAAAAATTTAATAATCGAAATGGGATTGAGAACCCTGCACTTAGTATCCCAGCTGTACCCATCATACCAATCTATGATTTTATGTCTTAAATCACCAACCTGGGACTCAGGCGATATTTTCCCGCTCAATTTTAAAGATTCAAGAGTTTGTAAATAGCGATCTCCAAAATACTGATCAAGTTCTCTTACCGTAAACCCGCAGATGGCGCTGTACTCAGGGTTAAAACTTATGTCAGTGAGGTTATTGAGTCCTGATGACAGGCCCATCATTGCATACCGAGTCACTCCTGTTACAAACACAAAAGCTAAATATGATTGTATTTTCTTAAAAGAACCATAAAACATACTTAAAACAATGTTTATTTGCCCAAATAAGTTAGTATTATGTAATTGAAGGTTTACAGGCCTGTCATATTCATCGATCAAAACAACCACCTTGCGGTTGTATTTTTTACTGACCTTTTTGACCAGTTCCTCCAAGGCGCCACCGGGAGTAGTATTTGTTAGTTTCAAATTCTCTTCATCAGCGATACCAATAAGCATCTCAATAACGCTTGTAATAAACATTTCTTTATCGTAACAGTCAAGAGTCATATCCAGGACAATTACAGGATATTTCTTGAACTGAGACCCACTGTCCATAATTTTCAGGCCAGCAAAAAGATCACTATTACCAAGAAAGAACTCTTTTAAAGTGTCCAAAAAAAGAGACTTTCCAAATCTTCTCGGTCGAGCCAGAAATACAGCGTGATGCGGCAGAAGAGAGACGATATAATTGGTTTTATCAACATAAAGCTCATTATTTTCGATAATAGAACTAAAAACTTGATTTTCAGTAGTAATTTTTTTCATTCTGCCCTCACTAGAAAGAATTCAAATGATATAAATCATTATAATATAGATCTAAGCACCAGTTTTTGAAACTAATAAATTCTATTAGGCTTATTTAGTTATAATTACTCTAATATCATCAATATTTTCTCTATTTATAGCGCTATCACTCAATAATTGGAGACCCGTCGCTAAACAGCTTTCAGCTCAAACATAATTCGCTACTGAAAAATTACCTCTCAAATCGGTCTTCATGTACCAATGTTCTTTCTCTTTGGAAATCTTCTTCACTACTATTATTAAATATACAGAACTATCTAATTTATTAATATTGCAATAATATATGGTTTTTATCATAGAAAAGTAACGATAGCTAATTTGCCCGAAAAAGCCCCATACAGACTGACCAGACAACTATTCAATGTCTCTCTCGACGCTTTCATTATTCTTTATCTTGGTTGTCTCTAGAGAAAAAAACAGGGCAAAACTTATACCATAAAATTATACCACGACAAAGGCCGAAGTGCTAAACATTTCGCTGAAGTAAGGACAATTGATTATCCTAAAAGTAAACATGGAAGTCAAACAAAATAGTGTTTCAAAAAATGATGCAGCCCTGAAATAGAACTTAAACAATGTTCTATTGCCAAAATGCCAAAAAGAGTAATACCCAAAATTTTTGAATGGAGCATGGCTCTCACCTCTCACCAGCCGTTTTTCGGGTAAATCTGCATTCTGTCGGTTAAATCTACAACCCTCCGATGGGCTGTAAAGATATTGAATAAAATAAGCCCAGGCCAGAACATTTTTTACAGCTCAGCTCAACCAAGCCTGTGTTTTTGAGTGCTTCAGCGACTTTATTTGAACCTTCTCATTTGATTCAATGTCTGGCAGTAACTAATATTTTTATTTTGCCTTTTTTATTCCTTAAGTTTGTCTATAAATTAAATTATCTGTCGACTTAACAGCTAATTTTTTTCACATTGACAAGTCTTACATGGCCCTTTAAAATTAAATAGTCTTATTTTCCCGGCCTCTTTCGGACGGCAGTTAAAATTCTTTAATCTTTAGTCCAGGTCGGTGATTAGTCTGATCTATCATTTTGTTAGCCTCTGTTCTTTGGTTTTATTTCTGTCAGTAACTATATACAGTGAAACTTAGCCTATTAACCCGGCGGATAATTATGATAGATCAAATACTCCTTATTATTTATATACGATCTCGGTATAAAAATTTTTTAACCATACTTTAAGCAGACTATATAAACTGCATAAATTTTTGAGTATGCTAAATACTGGAGAAACAAAGGATAAACTCTTTTATTTAATTATCCGCCGGGGTAATAGTTAGGTCCGGCCAAAGAAAATTTGGTTGGCTGACGGTTTTTTTGGAATATAAAAGTCGCTTATGCAGACATATATACTCAATAAAGGCTATATTTAACTGTAATTATAATTGTTGATTGTTGGAGGTAGAGTTCATAACCTTTTATTCACTCACTTTTTATTCATAAATTTCTGACTCAAACGCCCAAATTTAGACTTGCCTGTTTAAAACAAGGAGGCCTCAATGCCAGCCGACGTTCCTCGCCAGTCTATTGTTCTGTCCGCCCCGGTTTCCGGTCCGATTGTCGCTATTGAAAATGTCCCGGACCCGACCTTTGCCCAAAAAATGGTCGGCGACGGAATAGCCATAGATCCTGCCTCTGAAGTTCTTGTTTCCCCCTGCGACGGCAAAATAACCCAGCTTCACAGCTCCCGCCATGCCCTGACCGTCACTACGGCCGAAGGGGTGGAAGTGCTGATGCATATTGGTCTGGAGACAGTGGTCCTGAAAGGTCGCGGCTTTACAGCCAAAGTGGCCGAAGGGGATACGGTCAGGACCGGCGACGAGCTGATTGTCTTTGACGCCGAATTTATCGCCCATAACGCCTCCAGTCTGCTGACAATGATGATAATCCCCAACGGGGAACTTATTGCCTCTTACCGGCCGGCCAAAGGCTCTGCTCTGGCCGGCCGGACCGAGGTCCTGATCCTTGAGCTGGCCGACTCGGCCGGCGGCCGGAAGGCGGCCGGCGGCGAGGCCCTGCTTTCCGAGCCCATTGTCATTTTAAACCGCTCCGGAATTCACGCCCGTCCGGCAGCGGTTCTGGCGGCCAAAGCCAAACTCTTTTCCTCCGACGTGCGTCTGGTTAAAGACGGCAAAGAGGCCAACGCCAAAAGCGTCGTGGCCGTCATGAACCTGGAAGTCAAGCAGCACGACAAAATCCTTATTAAAGCCGCCGGGGCCGACGCCCAGGAGGCCGTAGACACGCTGGGCCCGCTGCTGAGTTCGGGGCTGGGCGAAAACCTTTACGCCCCGCCGCCCGGCAGGCCGGTTCCCCCGCCTCTGGCTCCGCCCAAACCGGTCTCCGAAGATCCTAACATCTTACTGGGAGTCTCGGCCTCGCCGGGTCTGGTGACCGGCCAGGTCTTTCAGCTGCGCCATGAGGAAGTCAGACCGGATGAAGACGGACGAGGATTTGAGCCGGAAAATCAGACCCTGCTTGAGGCCATCGCCGTAGCCCAAAAAGAGCTCTCAGTTCTCCAGGAAAGCATGCGCCAGAGATCGGATACCGACAAAGCGGCCATCTTTGCCGCTCACCAGGAGCTTTTGGAAGATCCGGAACTGATTGAGGGAGCCAGACGTCTTCTGCACCAGGGCAAAAGCGCCGCCTTCGCCTGGAGTCAGTCCTATAAAGAGCAGGCCGAAAGTCTGGCCGGCTTAAATAACGAACTTTTAGCCGGCCGGGCCAACGACATCCGGGATGTTGGCCGCCGGGTTTTAATCCATCTGACCGGCGGACAGCGTCCGGCTCCGGCTATTCCCAAAAACGCTGTCTTAATTGCTCAGGATTTGACCCCTTCCGATACGGCCGGTCTGGATAAGCGGACAGTGGTCGGTTTTTGCACCACCGGCGGCAGCGCCACTTCCCACGCCTCCATCTTAGCCCGCTCCATGTCCATTTCGGCCATCGCGGCCATTGAAGAGCGGGCTTTACAGATTCCCAACGGCACCCACGTCGTTTTAGACGGCGACAAAGGTCAGCTCCGCCTTAACCCCTCAGACCAGGAAATGGCCGAAATCAAAAGGATCCAGGAACAGGCCGCCGCCACCCGGGCTGTGGAATTGGACGAAGCCGCTAAACCGGCGGTGACCCTTGACGGACACAGAATTAAAGTGGTGGCCAACATCGGCGGAGTGGCCGACGCCGAAGAAGTGCCGGCTTTGGGCGGCGAAGGCGTAGGTCTTTTAAGGTCGGAATTTTTATTTTTGCAAAGGCCCAATCCGCCTCAGGAGACCGAGCAGGAAGCTACCTACCTGGCTATTGCCAAAATTTTAGGCCCGGAAAGAGATCTCGTGGTCAGGACTTTGGATGTCGGCGGCGACAAACCTCTGGCCTATCTGCCCATGCCGCCTGAGATAAATCCTTTCCTGGGCGTCCGAGGCATCAGACTTAATCTTCTGGGCACCGATCTCTTCCGGGCCCAGATAAGAGCCGTCATTAAAGCGGCCCCTTATACCCGCCTCCATATAATGTTCCCCATGGTAGCCGGCATCCAGGAACTCCGAAGCGCCAAAGCCATCGTCTTGGAAGAAAAAGAGGCTCTGGGCGTAACCGATCCTGTCCGGATCGGCATCATGGTCGAAGTGCCCTCGGCCGCCGTCCTGGCCGAAGGTCTGGCTAAAGAAGCTGACTTCTTCTCTGTAGGCACCAACGATCTGACCCAGTACACCCTGGCCATTGACCGGGGCCATCCCCGACTGGCGGCCATGGCCGACGCTCTCCATCCGGGTGTCCTGCGTCTTATTGAGAATACGGTCATAGGGGCCCATAAAAACGGCAAATGGGTCGGGATCTGCGGCGGCCTGGCCGGCGAAATTCTGGCTGTGCCGGTCTTAGTCGGCCTGGGAGTGGACGAACTGAGCGTGTCCGTTTCTTCCATTCCCTCAATTAAAGCCGCCGTCAGAAAGCACCGTCTGCCGGACTGCCGCCAGCTGGCCACTGAAGTTCTGTCTATGATGACCGCAGCGGAAGTAAGGGAGCGCCTGACTGCCTATGCTCAGGAGACTGCGGGTAAGGAGACGGCCAATGTTTAAAAATCTCTCGGGTTTTATGCAGGAGATCGGCAAATCCCTGATGCTGCCGGTGGCTATCCTGCCGGTGGCCGGCATTTTGCTGGGCCTGGGGTCGTCCAGCTTTTCCTGGATGCCGGCCGGGCTGGCCTCCATTATGAAAACCGGCGGTTCCGTCATCTTTAACAACCTGGCTTTAATCTTCGCGGTCGGGGTGGCCCTGGGCTTTACCAAAAACGACGGAGCGGCGGCCTTATCGGCTGTGGTCGGCTATCTGGTCATGGTGGCCACGTTAAGCACCATGGCCGATCTCAATCCGACGGCCCAGGATCTTCAGCTGATTATCAGCCTTAAAGCTATTGACACCGGCGTCTTCGGCGGCATCATGGTCGGCGGTCTGGCGGCGGCTCTTTTTAACCGCTTTTACCGCATAGAGCTGCCCACCTATCTGGCTTTCTTTGCCGGCAAGAGATTCGTGCCCATCATAACCGGCTTTGCGGCCATCTTTCTGGGAGTCATCTTAAGCTATCTCTGGCCGCCGGTTCAGGCCAAAATCCTGATCTTCTCCACCTGGGCGGCTTACAAAAGTCCGATCATGGCCGGCAGCCTGTACGGATTTGTCGAACGCCTTCTGGTGCCCTTCGGCATGCACCACGCCTGGAATGTGCCTTTCTTCTTTGAGATCGGCAATTACATCGACCCTCAGACCGGACGGGAAATCCACGGGGACATCAACCGGTTTTTTGCCCACGATCCCACAGCCGGCATTCTCTCCGGCGGCTTTTTAATCAAGATGTGGGGCCTGCCGGCCGCAGCTATCGCCATGTGGCAATCGGCCAAGCCGGAAAACAAAGCCCGGGTTGGCAGCATCATGCTCTCGGCGGCCTTAACCTCGTTTCTGACCGGCATAACCGAACCGATTGAATTTTCTTTCATGTTTGTGGCCCCGGCGCTTTACCTCATACATGCGGTCATAACCAGCTTTGCTTTTGCCCTTCTTAACATATTAGAGGCTCACATAGGCTACACTTTTTCCCAGGGAGGTCTGGATTTAATTCTCTACTGGTCTTTAGACACCAAGCCTTGGCTGACGTTTATCATCGGGCCGGTGTTTGCCGTGGGCTACTACGCCCTTTTCAGGGTTTTTATTTCCTACTTCAACGTTAAAACTCCCGGCCGGGAAGAAGGGGATTTTGTGATGGCCGGCCTGGATACCGGGCATGACCTGCCCCGGGAACTGGTTCTGGCCTTCGGCGGCCGCAGCAATTTCACTAACCTTGATGCCTGTATCACCAGACTGAGGGTCTCCGTGGCCAATCCGGCCCTGGTCAATCCGGCCCGCCTAAAAGAGCTGGGCGCCTCAGGGGTGGTGGTGGCCGGCAACGCCGTTCAGGCCATTTACGGCACCAGGGCCGGCAACCTCATGGTCAAAATGCAGGATTTCATGAAGTCGGCCGGAAAAGAAGCTGAACTGACCCCGGCCCAGATTGCGGCCATCGGGCGTCCCCAGGATACCGCCCCCGCAGTTCCGGAAAAAGAACCCGACGAGGCCGCCGGGAAAGAACTTGAGGCGCTCCGGACAGCCTTAGGCGGTCCTGACAATATCATAAGTTCCGTGCCCATAGCCAAGACCAGACTGGCCGTTGTTTTAAAGGACAAGTCCAAAACGGATGCCCTGGCGGCCGAAGGGCTTCAGGTCACCATATTTACTCCCAAAGAGGGTGAAGAGATCCAGGTCATTGTCGGCCTCCGCCCGGAAAGGTACAAAAATCTGATCAAGAGGGTTTAGGGCCTACTCAGTCAGGAGGGCTTGTAATTTTGACGGCCAGTGTTTAACATGTATTTAAGTTCTTTTAAAGCTATTGCGGCCCTAAAGGTGCTATTTTGACTAAGGAACCGGCCCGGTTGGGCCTTATCTTCTTCCCGGCCTATGACTGGGCCATCTCGTCCACCCACCCCGAACGGGAGGAACGCCTTCTTTATACCCATGACCAGCTAAGGGAAGAGGGAATTTTCGATCACCCCGGCATCAAGGAATTCCGGCCCGAGGCGGCCGAAGCAGCCGATATTTTCCGGACCCATCTGGTCCCCCTGCCTTTAAAGAGAGTTGCCGCCGCCCCTCATTTAATCAGCGCCGGCGGAGCCATTACGGCCGGCCGGTTAGTGGCTGCCGGGCAGGCTGAAAAAGCTTTTGCCCTGGTCAGGCCCCCCGGCCACCACGCCGGACTGGCTGTCCACGGCGGACGGGGTTTTTGCAATATCAATAATGAAGCCATAATGATCGAAAGGCTCAAAGAAGAGTTCGGCTACCGCAAAATAGCCATTGTCGATACCGACTGCCATCACGGTGACGGGACTCAGGATATTTACTGGCACGATCCGGATACGCTTTTTATCAGTATCCACCAGGACGGCCGGACTCTATATCCCGGCACCGGCTTTCCCGATGAAATGGGCGGTCCCCAGGCCTGGGGTTCAACTATTAATATCCCTCTGCCCCCGGAGACCGGGGATGAGGGCTTTCACCTGGCGGTCCAGCTCATTGTTCAGCCTATTTTAGCCGAGTGGCAGCCGGAACTGGTCATTAATTCGGCCGGTCAGGACAATCACTTTACCGACCCCATCACCAACATGAAACTGACAGCTCAGGGCTATGCCCAGATGTCAGCTATGATCAATCCCGACATTGCCGTTTTGGAGGGGGGTTACGCTATCCAGGGAGCCCTTCCTTATACCAATCTGGCCATTATCATGTCCATGGCCGGTTTGGACTGGACCGCCGTCCGCGAGCCTCTGCCGGCCACGGGACGGCCGCCGACCAAAAAAGAAGTTTTAGATTACATCAGGAAGATGGCCGAAACTATCCATAAAAAACGAAGAAAACCTGAACCCAGTAACAGCGGTTCGGTACTCCGGGACGGCTACTGGCTCCGGGAAAGACGGATCTTCTACGACACCCACGCCGTAACCCAGGACGTTCAGGATGACTGGCCCCACTATATTAATGAAAGGCGCCGGGAATCTCTGCGCGACTGCCCGGACTGCCCCGGCCTTTTAATCGTGGAGACGGCTTCCGAGGTCAGTCCCTTAAAAACTTTTTTTAAACTGCCCCGCAGCGCCTGTCCCAAATGTCTGGCCGCCGCAGAGGAAAAAGAGGCGGCTTTAAGGAAAAATTGATTTTAACCCTCCGGCTTATTGTAAACATAAAGGCCCGGACTAATTATTTTCCGGCTATTGTCAAAATATTCACACTTGGTTGATCTTAATCAGAAGACCAAAGAGATGTCTCTTTGGTCTTTTTTCTGAATGTATGCCTGAGGCTCTGGGGCTTATAAGCAACCGGGCGCTTCTGGCATCATTATAAATTTATTCTTCAGCTCAGGGCCGTGAGCTTTAACCAAAACCACGGGGATATCGGCCGGATAATTTTTTTATCTTCAGCCCGGTTTTATTGACCATGACATTCCGTTAGGAAGTGGGAGAAACATGACATGGCAGCCGATTACAAGGCATTAAAAAACGGCGGCTTTATGCGCCAGCGCCAGAAGGACAATTTTTCTTTAAGGCTTAAGGTCATCGGCGGCAATCTGACCTCAGGTCAGCTGAACACCATCAGCCGGGCGGCCGAAACTTACGGACATGGGTATGTCCATCTGACTTCCCGCCAGGGAGTGGAGATTCCTTTTATTCAGCTGAAGGACGTGGAAGACGTCAAAAAGGCCTTATCTGACGGCGGTGTGGAAACCGGCGTTTGCGGGCCTCGGGTCCGGACCGTAACCGCCTGTCAGGGCATTGATATCTGCCCCAGCGGCTGCATTGACACCTTAGATCTGGCCAATGAGATTTCCGGGCGTTATTTCGGCCGGAATCTGCCTCACAAGTTTAAGTTCGGAGTCACCGGCTGCCAGAATAACTGCCTGAAAGCCGAGGAAAACGATGTGGGCATCAAAGGCGGTTACGTTGTCTCCTGGCAGTCCGCCGACTGCTCTCTGTGCGGAGTGTGCGTCAAAGCCTGCCGCCAGGGAGCCATCACGGCCGATGAGGAGAAAGTTTACTTCGATCCTGAAAAATGCAGCAACTGCGGCCGCTGCGTCAAAGCCTGCCCCACTGATGCCTGGAGCGGCATACCCGGCTATATCGTTTCTTTCGGCGGCACGTTCGGCAACCTTATCGCCCAGGGCCTTCAGTTAACCCCTATTCTGACCGACCGGGAAAAAGTTTTAAAGGCCTGCGATGCGGCTTTAGACTATTTTGCCGAGCATGCCCGGGCCGGGGAGCGATTTCGGCTGGCCGCCGACCGGGTTGGCTGGGAAGCTTTGAAGAGCTTACTGGAGTCCAGACTATGACCAAAAAAACTGATCCCAGGACTGCAGAGCCCGATGCGGAACTGGATATCTGCGATGTGGTCTGCCCTATGACCTTTGTCAAGGCTAAAGTGGCCTTAGATGACTTAGAGGTCGGACAAATTCTCGCCATCCGCTTAAATGACGGCGAACCTACCGAAAATGTCCCCCGCAGTCTTAAAGAAGACGGACACAGGGTCTTAAAACTGACTGACAACCGGGACGGCACTTACCGGCTTCTGGTCAAAAAAGCTCCGGATTATTTCTAGAGCCTAAAAAACGGATGATTGAGCATGATTTGGCCTTAACCACCTGGTGAGTTAATAAAATGAAACTTACTGTTTCCGGTGAGAAGAAATTTTTTGCGGACAATATGACAGCAGTCCAGCTTATACCTGTAGAAAATGTGCCTGCCCCGGAATATGTCTCAGAGGCCGTCTGTGGAGAATCTGCCGAGCGGGAGGCATATCTTTCCAGGACTTTGGCCTGCGGCGATCTGGTGAAATTTTTGCGCTTCATGGGCGGAGGCAGACTGTGAGCTTAACCGACAGGCAGCTGGAACGCTACAGCCGGCAAATCATCTTAAAAGAGATCGGTCCCAGGGGCCAGAAAGCTCTCCTTTCGGCCAGGGTTTTAATTATCGGCGCCGGCGGTCTTGGCTCTCCGGCGGCCATGTATCTGGCGGCGGCCGGAGTGGGTACTCTTGGCTTAACGGATGGAGATGCGGTCGACCTGACTAATCTTCAGCGCCAGATCCTCCATGCCACACCTGATTTAGGCCGCCCTAAAACCGAATCAGCCCTGGAAACACTGGCTGCTTTAAATCCGGATGTTAAAGTCATAACTAATAGTGTAAAGGCCTCGGCTGAAAACATTTTGGAACTAATATCCGGCTATGATTTTATAATTGACGGCACCGACAATTTCTCAGCTAAATTTTTAATTAACGACGCCTGTGTGATTGGAAAAAAACCTTTTACCCACGCCGGAATTCTAAGGTTCAGCGGTCAGCTCATGACCTATGTTCCAGGTGCAGGTCCCTGTTACCGCTGTCTTTTTGTGGCCCCGCCACCGCCTGACACCGTACCGACCTGCCGCCAGGCCGGAGTCATCGGAGCTCTGGCCGGAGTCATCGGCTGTTTGGAGGCTATGGAAGCAATAAAATATCTGACCGGAACCGGCAGCTTACTGACCGGAAGCTTACTGACTTACGATGCTTTAAAGACCGAGTTTCGGAAGATTGCTGTTCCTATTAGGCACAACTGCGCTGTCTGCGGAAAAGAGCCGACGATCAAAACGCCGACCGATTACGAGTCGGCCCAGTGCGACGTGAAATTTTAAAAATCGCCATAAGTGAGAACCTGTTTACCCAGATCCTGAACCTCTGCTGTGTCTGTCTGCCCCAGGAAGGCTGCAGCCTTATTACCGGAAATGAAGACGGAGAGTCAAAATCATAAAAAAGATCTACTCCCTTCCAAACCTGAACCGGCCCAACGTACATTTCAGCCTGAATCCTTCAGGACAGTTGGCAGCGGTCCCTGACATGAGAAAATCAGGTCTAAACCATTTGGGCAATTTCCATTCCCACCCCGAAACCCCGGCCAGACCATCCGAAGAGGACCTGCGCTTAAGTTTTTAAGCTTTGACCCCATGGCCAGTTACCTGATCCTCTCTTTAGCCGGACCTGTGCCAGTCTTAAAATCATTTAGCCTGACAGGGACTGATGGAGATAAGAAAGCTGCCGAAGAAACAATAATTATAGTCCAAACCTAAAATATCATCCAACATAAAAGCTGACCGTGACCGAGTTCCAATCTTGTAGAACTAGAATTTAAGGGCCTCGAAAACCCAGGCATACAGTCTTTTGCCCCTGTGTCTGTGGCTGGTCTCATCAGTGTTCAGAGCCCTGGAATCTTTGACATGATCCTGGGAGTTCTTCGTATGATGGCCTAAGGATTCAGGCCATATTTTTCAGAGACTTGTTGAGCTGGCAGATACTTATGCTGAACGGGAAGAAAAATTCCTTTTATCTTTTCTGACGGGTACGCTGCAGACTGTTGTAGTAAGGAAGGCGATCAGAACCGTCAATTGCGGGCCGATATGCCCTTGATTGATAACCTCCTGAGGAATCGTTCCTTTTACGATTTTATTACACATTCGGGGCAAACATTGCCTTATGCGAGATGGATAATTTTTTGGACGGAATCCGGAGGAATATCTCGCCGGTTTTTTTGTTTATCATGTTCCGTGGCAAGGACCAAAAGATCTCCTCAGTCAGGACAGGACGTATCCTCCGGCTTATGCGGTATTATATTATTACTCCGGCGGATAATTTTGACTATAAATAAAATTAAATACGCGAAAGTCAAGGTGAGCCCGAAGAAAATAGATTCTCATAATTATCCGCCGGGGTAATATCAGCTTCATTACGCTTAAATTTATGGCGCGTATGCAGGGGATGCTTATGTTGCGCCCTTTAGCACCTTTTTGGTCCGTCTTTCTTTCGCGGTTTCTCCTTTGAGACACTGGGCAGATCAGAACTTGGAGGGAAATTAGTGTTTCTGAAATTTGATTTCGGAGCTGCCAGTTTAGCTTCAAGTTTTGAAATTTTGGACTGGCTGTCGGACTGACAGGCAGATCGGCCGCCGTGGAAGCCATCTTAATTTTTCGGTTAATTCAGCAATATGAGCCTGATTTGACGCTTTCGGAGCGGCTTCGTCTTTTTAACTTAAATCCAGGGTAGATCCATCCTGAGGCTGTAGAGCTAAAAAAAGTCTAAATTCCGCCCCGGCTAATTTAGCCTCCAGAGCAGTTATTTTGGCCTCCTGGCCTTATTTGGGCCACAAATTGTTCGATATTTAGTAGGCACACGCCCAGTTTATAGAAAACATTGATGAAAAAAATTGGTGGTCATTGGACCACGAAAGTGTCCAGGATGCCCACATATGGAGTCTGTCGTGGGAGGAGCTCAGGGACATTCGGTGATTCAGTTTAACTTGGATAGAAACTGCATTTTCTGGATTGACTAAAAAGGAAAAAAGGGAGACTCCATTCGGTGAACGATAAAATAAAGATACTCTTTTTTGAGAAGCGATTTCAGCTGTTTTTCCGAGAGCTGAGACTTTTAAACAGGCATCATAAGTTTTTTAAGGCCTTGAATCTCTCCTTGTTGCTTCTGTACAACTCGCTACCCTTTGGCATTCCGTAACTTTTGACTAATGCGGAATGGAAATCGCTATATGTCTGTGCGGATTTAATCAATTCATCTACAGGTCTTAGCTGGTTATTTTTTGGCTTTGAGGGGATGGGTGCTTGTTTGCTCTCTTTAGGCAGTGCAGCCTTCGGCGGTTGTAAAGCCAAATGGATATTAGCTGCACGGGCTATGAAGGGGTTCAAATTTAGATTTTTAATAAACTGAGTTTTAGTCCAAAAATTCAAAACAGCGTCAAACCCGGCATCTTTGCTGATTATGTAGAACCGCGTAGCGGCAAGTAGATTGTTAATAGCAGCATCCTTGATGGCAAATCCGAGATAGCTTGAAAGTTGAAAATCAAGAGCATTCTGCCCATTACTGATAATTTTAGCATACTGTATACCATCGCGGAGTTCGCTTATAATAGCGATGGATTCGCTATTACTTTCTGAATAGAATAAAACAATATCATCGTCTCGTGATAATAATTTTATCCCTTTTAACCCCCCGTTGTGGACATTTTCAAAATCCACTAAAAATAATCGTTTCATAATGGTATTTTCTTTGTTTTTTGTTCTTAGCTCCTGTTCTTTGATACATTCCGCATCACCCACATCACACGGTGCAACGCCAGAAGAAGCCATGGCTTCCATAATATCTTCTTGACTGTATCCCATCTCCTGCATGTCGTACAGGAAGTCCCAATCGCTCATGCGCAAGTCCCCTTGTAAATGAAAAATTTTACCGCATTAGCAGTTCGCTTTTAAGGCACAGATTATCATTAGAAAAAACTACCCAATCACCCGCGAATGTATGTAGTCGCCAATAAGGCTCTGTTACTCTAGCCCGTGTCTACAAGTTATTTTAGTATATCTTTATAGCCAGCTGAAATTATTATATTTTTTCACTTGAGTCTAGCACCCCGTAACCTTTAACATGGGTATAGCGATTGCGGGAGGAAAAATATTTTTCCGTCCCTTTTAAGCGATTAAGGGAGGAGCCATATATAGTTGAGGAAACAATATATTCTCTTGTTTTGGTCTCCCGTCAGTTTGGCACAAATATTGCCGATAGAACGGTAACGGTAAACTTTGGATATTGACTTATCGGCTCATTTTTTGCTGAAAGTAAATTTGACCCAGCATCTGCTTGCGTGCTTTAATGGCCTCTTTTAGCGTCGACACTGGAGTTCAAACAACAGCCAGAGGTTCAATCTTCAACTCTTCTCTGGTTACTGGAGGCGTAATAACAGCCTGTTCAATTAGACGCCTAAAGAGCTTTCCCTTACTCTTGGATTTCCTGCGATTAAATCGAAATACAAACTCGTCTAGGCAGTAGTCCATATATTTATGTTGATGGAGCCTTATTTTGTCATTTTGGCGCTTTGGACAGCGGAGTCCCTTGGGCCAGCGGACAGGCGTTGAGTACTCAAAAAAGTCCCTCTCGGTCTTGAATGTCTCATCGTACTCCAGGTCGGTATCAGGGTAATAAATCATCAGCGCATCTCCCTCCACCAAATAAACGGCCAGCAGTGGTGGTTTTGAGGGAAAATGAAGACCATGGTTGTTTTATTACCATATGGTACCGGAAAAAATTAATCTTATCAAGCAAAAACTATACCAACTCGAAAACGATTAACTTAAAGGCCAGCTCAGAAACCCGAAAACTGTAAGGTTCTACCTTAATCGCTTAAAAGTATCGGAAAAATGTTTTTCCTCCCGTAATCTCTATACACATTGCCTTTAATTTGATGAGTGACTCTTCTTTGGACTAATTATATGGTTAGGGAGGAGAGGTCCTAATTAGAACCATTAGTCGAGGCATATGAGGCATTTATTGGCGGTTTTGAGGAAGAAAAACCAGGCAGAGGGGCAAAAAAAGCCGGATTGCAGTGGCTGTAGAATTCTCCGAAAAATCCGGAAAACTTTGGACGTCTAAAGTTGGCGGTAATACAGGACGCCAGCTGTTCATAACTCATCCCCCTCATCCTTAAAAATGTTGAACCTCAGGCTAAAGTTGTGACGATGGCTGGACAGATCACATGCCTCTTTCCAAAGAGGATTTCAGTCATGCATCAAGTCAGAAAAGAAGGATGATGGGATGCTGCCCATCTTGTTATATCACTTCTAAAACGATGGATCCTCAGAACCTTCCAAGGCTCAATCAGCAGGAATTATCTTGAATATTACCTTGACGAGTATGTTTTTCGCTTCAATCAAAGGACCAAGAGTCGCGGAAAGCTCTTCAGGAGACTCGCGGAGCAGGCCGTTATTGCGCCCCCTGTAACAAGAGAAGAGTTAAAAGTCAAAAAAACCAAGCTAGCCAGAGGAAAGAGGATTATAGATAAATCCCCAATATTTAGTGTCTGTATGGTCAAATAGCTCCTAACAGGCGTATTTCATCGAACAAGTCAGGCTCTTAGCGAAGGTCTTGACGATTTTGGGCTTTGGCTGGGAAAATAGCCCTTGACGGTTACATTTTTTCCGCCTCCTAATAATTCAGAGCCTTTTGCTTATTCACTGCCTTGATCTGATGTCGTACAAGGCCAGGCAATGTTCGGTGAGAACGGTACCAGCGGCATTAACAGCGGCTAAAATAGCCTCATCCATCTCCAGCATATTCCCTGTAGGAGTAAATTTCACGCCAAGAGATATTTCTCCGGACTCAGAAACCGATATGGAGACAGAATGGTTGGCTGAAGACAAAAAAGCGGCTTGTTCATCGGACATAGGGCACCTCATAAAAGATAAAGTACTCTATTATAGCATTTATTGATTTAAAATCTATAAAAAATATTCATTAGCAAAAAAAGGTAAGCTGAATGATTAAGGTCATTCGTAACGATCTTATACGAAAATTTAATTTTAATAACTAAAGAAATTCAATATCTTACGCTTAAAGTATTAGGCAGATCCAAAAAACCGGAAAAAAACAATCCAACCGGAAAGAGCGTGTATTTTGACGGGGTCTTTATTATAAATAATTTCAATCCCTTAGTCTGAATTATCCTCATGGTTCCTTAACCATTTGTAAATATCACATATAATTATATTAACTGCTCTTTAAAACTTGGATATTATAAAAGGCCATTTTTAATTTTTCTTCTCTCTGGCCAAAATTATCCCGGCTGCGGCCAACGGCCGACTCAAAAGCTCAAATAAAGCCATCTTTGTCTTTGGGGCTCTTTTCAATCTGTCAAAAAAATACAAATTTGACAAATTTGGTCAGTTTGGCTATTATAAAAAATGTTGGGTCCCAATAGCCTTAACTGCTACTTTTGGCTCACTCTGGCCTGTCTTCGTTCCTTGTTTTTTTCTGGCGGCTGTCCGGTAATTTTAAGGTCCAATATGTTTTTTGTTTCAAAAGGATATGGCCTGACTTTTCCCCTGTCTGGAGGCTCAGATGGCTAACTTAAAAGGTTCCAAAACCGAAATCAACATCCTGACCGCCTTTGCCGGCGAGTCTCAGGCCCGCAACCGTTACACTCAGGCATCCTCAGCGGCCAGAAAAGAAGGCTTCATTCTGGTCTCTTACATTTTCCAGGAAACCGCTGACCAGGAAAAAGAACATGCCTTAAGGCTCTTTAAATTCCTGGAGGGCGGTGAGGCCGCCGTTTCGGCCGCTTTTCCGGCCGGACTTAAAGGCGACATCACAGCTCACTTAGCCGCCGCCGCCGCCGGGGAAAATCACGAATGGACGTCCATGTATCCCGAATTCGCCAAAACAGCCCGCTCCGAGGGCTTTCCGGAAGTGGCCGGGGTAATGGAAAACATCGCCGTAGCCGAAAAATACCACGAGTTCCGTTTCAATAAGCTTTTAGAAGAAATCAAAAGCGGGACCATGTTCAAAAAATCCAAACCGGTTACCTGGCGCTGCCGGAACTGCGGCTGGATTCACGAAGGTCCCGAACCGCCTGAATCCTGCGGAGCCTGCGGCCATCCCAAGGCCTATTTCGAGGTTCTGGGCGGTCTTTAATCAATGTCTTTCAGCCTTTTCCAAAACTCTGTAAAGAAAACAGGTACATACAATGGCGCAACTTAATCAGGTTTTCCAGTGTTCTCTGTGTCATCAGATGGTGACTGTCATAGGCCCGGGCGGCGGTACGCTGACCTGCTGCGGTCAGCCCATGACCCTGGTTCAGGAAAACAGCACCGAAGCGGCGAAAGAAAAACACATTCCCGTGGTGACGAAAACAGCCGACGGCTATAAGGTCTCAGTCGGCTCCGCAGCCCATCCTATGGAAGAAAAGCATTACATCGAGTGGATTGAGCTGTCGGCCGGCGGTGTTGTTCAGCGGCAGTTCCTGAAACCCGGAGCGGTTCCGGAGGCGGTTTTCAAAACCGCCGAAAGCACAGCCGCAGCCAGGGCTTACTGCAATCTCCACGGTCTGTGGAAGTCTTAAGGTCCTGAAACTGAAAGCCCGCCGGTTCGCTTGTTCCGGCGGACCCAGACTCTGGCCGGATTTTCCGGCTTTTTTACTTTGCGCTCCCTAACCGCTGACTCCGGCCACATTTTCTAAGATCTCCCAGGCCACCCCGAATTTCGGTCCCGGTCCTATCTCTGTCTCCCGGCCGTCTTTGGCCAGCAAAAAGACATGGATCTCCGGCGAGGCAAAGGCCGAAGCCGTCCCGCCGGCCTGATTGGCCACTATGAAGTCTAAATCTTTGTCCTTAAGTTTCTCCCAGGCCCGCAAAGCAAGATCCTCATCTTCGGCCGCAAAGCCTATGACCGTCTTGCTCCGGTCCTTAGTCCCGCTCCGCAAGCTCTTTAAAATATCCGGAGTCCTTTCCAAAACCAGGGGGCAGGACAGAAAGTCGTCCTTTTTTATCTTGCCGCTGACTTTAACCGGCTTAAAATCAGCGGGAGCCGCGTTCATGATCAATGAATCATAATCCGGCCAGGCCTTTTGGACTTCCATGAGCATATCTTCGGTCGTCTCCGCTGTTTTAAACAGAAAATCCTCTCCGCACCACATGGGATTTGCCAAAGACGGACCGGCTATTAAAAGGACCCCGGCCCCCATCAGCCAGGCGGCCCGGGCCAGAGAAAGACCCATCAGGCCGCTGGAGCGGTTAGTTAAAATGCGGATGTCGTCCCAGCTTTCCTGGGTGGCGCCGGCGGTGACCAAAAAAGAGCGGCCCTCCAAAGGCTTGGGGGCCAGCATTCTGGCAGTCTGCCTTAAAATGACCTTGGGATGAGGCAGACGGCCCGGCCCGACCCGGCCTGAGGCCAGAGGTCCGCAGGGCGGCACCAGAACTGTCATCCCTCTTTGGGCCAAAAGGCCGATATTGGCCTGGGTGGCCTGATTGAGGTACATGCCCGTGTTCATGGCCGGAGCTAAAAGTTTGGGGCCCTCAAAGGCTAAAATCAAGGCGCTGGCAAAGTCATCGGCCAGACCGCAGGCCATTTTGGCCAGAAAATCAGCTGTGGCCGGAGCCGCTATCATGGCTTCGGCCCACTCGGCCCAGGCCACGTGACCTATTTCCGGCTGCGGTCTGGACCACATATCCCAGACCGCCGGCTGGCCGGTCAGCGATTCAAAGGTCAGAGGAGTCACGAACCGGGCGGCCGCCTCGGTCATAGCTACCCGGACAACGGCTCCGGCCTTTAGATACAGACGGGCCAGTTCGGCGGCCTTGTAAGCCGCCACTCCGCCGGTAACCACCAGAACCAGACGGCGTCCTTTCAGCAAACCGGTCCACTCGGGATAAAAATCGGCCCGGCTCAAAGATTTTCCTCTCTGATGGCGCCTTTATTGGGCTGTCTTTGGGGTGTAGTGGAGTGTTCTCTGGGCTCGGGGGCTTTTTTATAGACCACCCTCTGCCCCAGATCCGATTTCAGGTGAGGCGGGGCCACCCACATCTCAATCCTGGAATCCTGACCGGTGATGGCGAAAGCGCTGGAAATGATTACAGTCAGAACTTTGTCGCCTTTGGTCCAGGTGGAGACAATCTTGGAACCCTGAGCCTCGGCCAGAGGAGCCCAGCCGTGGGGCGGCAGATGGAGATCAAAATAAGCCCCCGCCTCGTCGACGGTCATGCGGCCGGCCACCACTATGGTTCCGGCCAGAACTCCCCGGCGGGTATAAGTGAAAGTGGCCGTCCTGTCCAGCCCCATTACCGAGGGATAAGGCACATCCAAAAACTCGGCAAAGCTCTCCCCGTCCTGAGCCGGAGTATCTTTGCCCCCGAAAGGGGCAATGATGGGTTTAACGCAGCCGGTCAGGGCCCACAGACACAGAAACAAGGCTGCAAGGCTGTATTTTTTCGTTCCTAGCATGGATACCTCCGTAGGATCGGGCTTCTGTTCCAATTTATTTCCGCTAACAGTCTCTTATTACCATGGCCCGCGACAGCCTGACCAAAGGTTCCTTCAGTTCCGGAGAAAAGCCGCTTAAATCGGCCAGAGCCGCCTGGGCCAATTTTTCCGCCTGGCTTTGAGCCTCTTCTAAAGCCCCCGACCCGGTCACTAAATCTATGATTTCTTCTTTTTCGGCCTCCGTCAGCTCGCCTTTGGCCCCCAGATTCAAAAGCCTTTCCTTTAAAGTCCCGGCCAGCAGCTCCCGGGCCAGTATAAACGGCAGGGTAATCCGGCCTTCGGCCAGATCCTGACCCGCAGGCTTGCCTAACCGGGCCGCCTGCCCTCTGTAATCCAGAACATCGTCTGTCATCTGAAAAGCCAGGCCCAGTTTGCGGCCGAATTCCCCTAAGCTGACTGTTTCTTTCTCCCCGGCGCCCAGCCACAGGCCGGCTGTCAGTCCGACTCCCTCCATTAAAACGGCTGTTTTGCGGTAAATGATGGACTCATAAGCCGCCCGGTCCAGCTCGGAACGGTTTCTGGCCTTTATCTGGTCTAATTCCCCGAGGCTCAGTTCGCGTATTACCCGGATAAAGACTTCAAAGCACCGGATATTTTTCGTGGCCATGGCCACCTCGGCTGCCCGGGCCAGAAGATAGTCCCCGGCCAGGACTGCCTCCGGTATGCCGTAAGCTTTATGGGCTGCCGGTCTGCCCCTTCTGGTCTCGGCCTGATCAACTATGTCATCGTGAAAAAGAGTCGCTAGATGCAGCAGTTCAAAATTGGTGGACTGCCAGAGAACGTCCCGGTCAGTCGGGCGGCCTAGGGCCTCACAGCTGAGGCAGAACTGAACCGGCCTCAATCTTTTGCCTCCCCCGTGAAAACCGTACAGACCCACATGGGCTAAAAAATCATCGCTCTGACTTAAAACTTCCTCCAGAACCTGATCGATCCGTTCAATCAGCGGAGCCACAGAGGTTAAAAATGAATCGCTCATCGTCTTAAACTTTCCTGGACTCCTTTTAAAGTTCAGCCAGGCTGACGGCCAGATCATAGGCCTGAACTTTAACCACCGTAGCCCGGACAATCCGGCCGCTGTCCGGCTGCTCTCCGTCAAAATAAGTCAAACCGTCCACCTCCGGAGCCTGAAAGACTGTCCTGCCGGTCATAACTAACGGGCTGTCCGGGGAGGCGCCCTCGGTTAAGACATCAAACTCCCGGCCTACCCTCTGCCCGTTAATTTCCCTGGAGATTGCCTTCTGGAGCCCCAGGATTTCGGCCTCCCTTTTTTTCTGACTTCTTAAAGGCACCCGGTTCGGAAATGAAGAGGCTCTGACTTTATCTTCCGGCTCAAACTTAAAAACTCCCAGATTCTCAAACCTGGCTTCCCGGACAAAATCGGCCAGCAGTTCAAAATCCTCCTCTGTCTCCCCTGGAAAGCCGACCATCAAAGTTGTTCTCAAGGCCACCCCCGGCCACCATTTTCTGAGCTTTTCCACCAGTTTCAAAGGAGGCTGGCCCGGCCTCCCCATTCGCCTTAAAATCTTAGGCGAAGCGTGCTGGAGCGGCAGATCCAGGTAAGGGACCACCTTGTCAATTCCCGCTATCCGGCCGATTAATTTTTCAGTCAGATTTTTGGGATAAGCATACATCAGGCGCAGCCACCTGAGCTCTTTTATTTCGGCCAATCCGGCCGCTAAATCCCCTAAATCCAGTCCCCTGTACTGCCAGGCCGTTAAATCCTGAGCCACTAATGTCAGCTCAAGGACCCCGTTTTCAGCCAGAGTCCCGGCCTCGGATAAAAGCTCGTCCATGGGCCGGACAACCAAAGGTCCTCTTAACCCGGGAATGAGACAGTAAGCGCACCGGCGATTGCAGCCCTCGGAAATTTTTAAAAAAGCCCGCCACGGAGGAGTGCCCAGTTTTCTGGGCCAGGACTCAAAAGGCAAAACCTCAGACGGCAGTTTTACTGACAGAAGACTGGCTATTAAATGAGGCAGCTTGGGGTAATCTTCCGGGCCCACCAAAAGATCGGCTTCCGGCAGTTCCTCGGCTAAAGTCAGCGGTTCCCGGGCAGGCAGACAGCCCATGACCAGAAGTTTAGCCCCGGGTTTGCGGACAGAATTGACTTCAAAAATATAATCCAAAGACTCGCGGACCGCAGATTCAATAAAAGCGCAGGTGTTGATCACCAAAAGATCGGCCTCAGCCGGGTCCGTTGTGGGCAGTAAATTAAGCTCCATCCCGCCCAGAAACCTTTCGCTGTCAACCTGATTTTTGGCGCACCCTAAAGAAACAAGGAAGACTAAATGCTGCTTTTCGCTTCCTGCCACAACCTCTCCAGCTCTTCTAATCCGGCTTCTTCGGGCTTTCGGTTATTTTCGGCCAATTTTTTTTCCATATAGGAAAACCGGCTGACAAACCGGTCATTGGCTTCATTTAAGGCCTTTTCCCCGGAAAAACCCAGATGGCGGGCCAAATTAGCGGCGGCCATTAAAACATCGCCCAGTTCGTGCTTAAGCCGGCCGGCCCGCTGGGGATCCTTAAAATCGCCCTTTTCCATTTCTTCGTCCAGTTCATTAAGCTCCCTGTCCAGAGCCGCCCGGACCTCCCTGACTTCCGGCCAGTCAAACCCGGCTCTGGCCGCTTTGGCCGACAGACGGTGACAGCGGGCCAGAGCCGGCATAGCCTCGGGTACGGACTCCAGGACCCCGCCTCTTTTCCGGCGCTTCAGCCGGTGCCACAGGTCTAAAACATCGGAACTGCTGTCGATGCCCGCCTTCTGGCCAAAAACATGGGGATGGCGGTAAACCATTTTATCGGCCGCCCCGTCCAGCATTTCCTTAAGCCCAAAGGACCATTTCTTCTCAGCTAATTTGGCCAGGAACACTAAAATGAAGCCTAAATCCCCGCCTTCTTCCAGCACGCCTCCGGCCTGATCCAGACGCATCGCCTCACGCAGCTCATACATCTCTTCCAGAAGATCTTCCGTCAGGCTGTATAAAGTCTGTTCCCGGTCCCAGGGGCAGCCTTTCAGGGGATCCAAAAGACAGTCCACCAAGGCCGAAACTCTGTCTACTGCCTCCCCGGCTGTTTTGCTGGGTCCGGGAGCCGGCCTTGCAGGGTCGGTCATATTAAATAAGTCCTTTCTACTCTGTGGCCGGCTGAGGCCAGTCCGGCTGCACCTGAACTCCCGGGGGGACGGCCTGGGGGGCGGGCTGGGGAGTGAGCGAGACGGCGAATAAATTAGGATGATCCCGGATAAAGCGCTTCAAGTCTTCCGGATCCAAAGACTCAGGTCCTGTCAGATTGCCGAATTTTTCTTTCCAGCCGGAAGATATCAGATCAGAATGATCGGATAAAATTTTCTTCAAGCTCTGAAAATCCCCTGGGGGCGAAAGAGTCTGGCCTTTGGCCGGGGCCGTATCCCTGGCCACTGACTGAGCTTTGGCTGCAGCCTGAGGTGTCATGAGCTGGCGGAGATCCGACGGCACCCACTCTTTAACCTGATCGCATAAAGGGGCCATTTTCGGCCAGGCCGCCGATTCCTGGTAAAACGACTGATCGGACCTGACAAAAGCGGTGGTGGCTGTCAGGATAATGGCGCAGAGGACCACGCCTTTTAAAAGCCCTAAAAAAGCCCCCACCAGGCCGCTGACAAAGGGGGTGATAGTCATTTTGACGATCTTATCGACAAAGATCGAAATAAGGCCGATTAAAAAATAGATGACCACATAAATGGCCATAAAACTCAGAACTCCCCGGTAAGTGGGGTTATCGGTAATGGGGGAGAGTTGCTCGGAACCCATGGGCCAGTAGGAGCTGGCCACGGAAAAAGCCACGAAGAGGCCTAAAATGCCTACTACTTCCTTAACCAGGCCCCGAAAGATGCCGCGAATAAAGAAATAGGCCAAAATGACAGTTAGGGCGATATCCAAGGCGCTCATAAAAATAACCTCGCCGAAAAAACCCCCTGGCCCGGGGCGTTCAAAAAGTCCCCCCGGCCAAAAAACCGACCCGAGGTCTGGTCAGCAGCAGGCCTTCTAAAATTCAGCCTGACTGAACAGTCAACTAATTTAACAAAATTTGAGACTATTTAATAGACCTTGCCGGCCCCGCAGCCGGATTTATCAGACTTGAAAGCCGCAAATTCCAAAATGCCCGGTTTTAATCCAGAAAATTAAGCTATATTTTATACATTTTTAGATTTAATTAAGGCAGACATAACTTTTCTTACCCGCAAAACAGATAGGGTCTTTTAGTTTTATTTTACAGATAATTCAATTATTATTTTATTTCATATTTTTTCTCAATAAGCCTTTTTGAAAGCTAAAATAAAAACTGACTCCCTGGATAAATCATCAAGAGGTAAATCATCAGGCCGCCCTGGCCTATCAGACGCTCAAAAAGGCGCCGGGCTGCAGATTATTTCCACTCAAAGACCCGGGACTGGACAAAAAATATCCTGGGCATTTTGACGCCCTCCTCCCTCATAACCTGTCTTATGTCCTCTGCGGCCGCCTCGGCCGCCACCTGTTCCAAATCATTGGTGACCACCAAACGAAAGTCACCCGACTCCATCTGGGCCCTGTAAAGATCCCGCTGCCTGCCTAAAGCCTTAAGAACCCTCAAGCTGCCGTTAACAGGGTCATCCAAAGCCGCCCTGGCCTCTGCCGCCGTTATTTGATCATTAACGGTACCGCTCATTATTCACCTGTATTCAGCACAAAAGCAGTTCCGGACGTTTGGTTTTCCGTCCGGACAATTCAATTTTCTGTTCAGGCATTTTACCTTAAGTTTTCAAAAATAGCCCGAATGATTATTTTGTCTTTTTCAGCCTTTGCCCTATTAAACCTTTCTCGGAACTATGATCTGTTCTTATGGCAACATTAATAAACTCTCTCAAGGGTTCTTTTATACAAAATTTATTAAACAAACCACTTTACATATATTTTCATAAAATTTAAATGACTTGAACATCTTGACATTAATCTATATAATCCCCAAAGCTTTGGTTTTTGGTCACAGGACTGTGAGGCCTTTCAAGGTCTTTACTTTACATAAAAATTTCGAAAGTTATAATGTTTTCATGAAAAAAAAAGAAGCTATTTCCCGGGATCCTTCCGCTGAAGTGACCAAAGCCGAGGCTGCCTTGCCCTGGACTGCTCAAGTTATGGAATACGGCAAAATAATTGTTCTGTCCGTTATTCTGGCTCTTTTTATCCGTTCCTTCATTGTTCAGGCTTTCCATATCCCTTCCGGTTCCATGATCCCAACGTTTCTGGAAGGCGATCGGGTTCTGGTCAATAAATTTTCCTACGGCATCCGAAATCCCTTCACCAACAGCGTCTGGATTGATATAGGCCGGCCCGAAAGGGGCGATGTGGTCGTCTTCAAGTATCCCGATGACCCGGGCACTGATTTTGTCAAAAGAGTCATTGGTCTGCCCGGCGAAAAACTGGAGGTCATCTCCGGTCAGCTACTCATTAACGACACCCCGGTCGGCGACTCAAAAGCATTTTACAAGCAAACCGAGCGACCCATGTTTTACCGCAATTTCGGTCCCATTACCGTGCCGGAAAACTGCTACTTCATGATGGGCGACAACCGCGATCACTCCAATGACTCCAGAATGTGGGGTTGCGTCGACTATTCTCTGCTCCGCGGCAAAGCCTGGCGGATCTACTGGTCCTGGAACCCCGAAAAAAGTCAGCCTTTTACCAAACGCTTAAGAACAGAGCGGCTGTGGCAGAAGGTGAAGTAAATGCGTTTTACCTGCCAATATCAAGTCAGCGGCCGGCTTTCAGACTTTATTTTATTTATCCCCCTTTTTATAAAAGGGGTTTTTTTTTGGCCGGTCCGGCCTTTGACCCTAGGTGAGCCATGTATTCCGAAAACCTGGTCTGGCCCAAAGACTTAATTGATTTAAGAGGCTTGAGCGCCTTCCATCTGACCGCCATTTTAGACGCAGCCGAGAACTTTCGGGAAGTTTCCGAACGGGAGATAAAAAAAGTCCCCACTCTTCGCGGCAAACTGGTAGTCTTTTTTTTCCATGAAAATTCCACCCGCACCCGTCTAAGTTTTGAGGTGGCCGCCAAGAGGCTGTCGGCCGACACCCTGTCTTTGTCCTCTTCCGGCTCTTCCATGGCCAAGGGCGAAACTTTGCTGGACACGGCCAAAAATATCGAAGCCATGTCTCCCGACGCCCTGGTTATCCGCCATTCCGCCTCCGGAGCAGCCCAGTTTTTAGGAGACCGCTTAAGCTGCCCGGTTTTAAACGCCGGCGACGGAGCCCACGCCCATCCCACCCAGGCTCTTTTGGATCTGCTGACCATCCGCCGCCACAAAGGCCGCATCCAGGGACTGAAAGTGGCCATCATAGGCGACATAGCCCACAGCCGGGTAGCCAGAAGCAACATGATAGGCTTATCTGCTCTGGGGGCCCAGGTCAGGGTAGCCGGCCCTCCCTCTATGATGGTCGGCGGTCTGGACGATGAGTACGGGGTCAAGGTCTTTTCCAGGCCCGAACCGGCTTTAGAAGGAGCAGATGTCATTATAATGCTCCGTATCCAACTGGAGCGCCAGTCGGGCCAGCTCTTCCCCGGGGCCAGGGAGTATGCCCGGGTTTACGGTTTAAATCCCCGGCGTCTTTCTCTGGCCCATCCCGAAGCCATTGTTCTGCACCCCGGACCTGTCAATCAGGGCGTGGAAATGAGTCCCCAGGTCTACCAGTGCCCCCAGTCGGTCATATTGGATCAGGTCTCCAACGGAGTGGCAGTCAGGATGGCCCTACTGTACCTCCTGGTCGACAATCCCGAGCGTCATAAAGCTTAAACCCATTTGCGGAGTATTTGGATGAACAGCTGTTTTATAAAAAACGGCCGGGTCATAGATCCGGCCAGAGGTCTGGACGGGCCGGCTGATATATTGGTGGAAGGCGGCCGGATTTCAGCTGTGGAGCCTCAACTGCCGGCCCCTGACAATCTGCCGGCTGTGGATGCCTCCGGACTTTGGGTTATGCCCGGCCTAATAGACATGCATGTCCACCTCCGGGAACCGGGTCAGGAGTATAAGGAAGATCTCCGGTCCGGACTTCTGGCCGCAGTAGCCGGCGGTTTTACGGCCGTGCTGGCCATGCCCAACACGGCCCCGCCTCTGGACACGGCCCCCGTAATTTCCGGTCTGATGTCCAAAGCCAGAGAGATACCCGGAGCCAGACTTCAGGTGGCCGCAGCCATGACCCGCAGCCGAAAGGGCCAGGAACTGAACGAGTACCAGGATCTCCGGTCGGCCGGGGCTTCGGCCGTGACCGACGACGGTTCCTGGGTCACGGACAGCAAAGTCATGAGACGTATCTTAGATTACGCCCAGGTCTGCGGCCTGCTGCCTCTGAGCCACTCTCAGGATCCTCTGCTGGCCCAGGGCGGGGCTATTTTCGAAGGTCGGGTCTCGGCCCGTCTAGGTCTGCCCGGCATACCGGCTCAGGCCGAAGAGATCGCCGTCTACCGGGATCTGGCTCTGGCTGAACTGACCGGAAAGCCGCTCCACATCTGCCATCTGTCCACCCGCCAGGCAACAGGCTTAGTCCGTTCTTTCTTAGCCCGAGGCCTCTCAGTCAGCGCCGAGACGGCTCCCCATTACCTCTTTTTAACCCACGAAGATGTGGGCGACTATAATCCCAATGCCAAGATGAACCCGCCTCTGGGTACGGCAGAAGACCGGGCCTCTTTAAGGGAAGCCCTTTCAGACGGCACTATCACAGTAATTGCCAGCGATCACGCCCCCCATTCGGTTCTGGAAAAAGAGGTTGAATTTATTGATTCCGCTTTCGGAATTACCGGCTTAGAGACTTCGCTGCCTCTGATGCTGGAGCTGGCCAGGGAAATTGGCCTCTCCCCTTCGAACCTGGCCGAGCTTATGTCCCGGAATCCGGCCAGGCTCCTGGGTCTGCCCGGCGGCACCCTGGCTCCCGGCGGTCCGGCCGATGTCACGATAATTGATCCGGAACTGGAATTCACCTACAACTCTCTGGACGGTTTCTCCAAAAGCCGGAATACCCCCTTTGAAGGCCGGAAATTTAAAGGCCGGGCCGTTTTAACCATGGTCGGAGGCGAAATCCGCTACCGCTGGCCCAATTCCAGTATTTTGTAGAGATCAAGTCTTAGAAATGGAGACAGCGGCCGCCGGGTTTCCGGGGCCGCTGTTTATTTTGGCAGGTTATGGAGTAAACCCCATACGTTGCTGACTGGATATTTATGCAGATTGTTGATGGGATAACTCAGCCGTTTGGCTGAAGAGGGATTTGGCTTCTTCTTCTCCAGGTCCCTTCAGTCCAAAGACCAAAAGGCCTTTTGAAATAGAAAAGAAATTTTCCCGCCTGGACTTAATCACCCACTGACAAGTCTCAGGAAGAAGCCGGCTGGCCGTTTACTACGGCCATAAGAACCAACAAAGGCCAAACAAGTTAAACCTCCGTCTGTCTTTACATATAAAATAAGTCGGCTTTGGCCGAAGTCAAGGCCCGCACTTATTTCAGGCAGCTATTTAAGGTTGCCCTGTAGTATTTATAGGCCTCTTATTCATGGTTGTCAAGAAAATGAGCCGCTAATTTTGAGGTTTTTTTTGTTTTTTTTTATTTATCAATTAAAATCAACAACTTATCTTAACAATTTTAGTTAAAAAAATAATGCTTCTTATAGGACTAACGGCCGTTCAAATTCCATTTTTCCTTATTTTTAGCGGACTTCCTCGTTTTTATGTTGTTAAATAATTTCTCAGATACAAACGAACATGAGGACATGAAGAAAATATTTGACTTTTTGTTTATTATTTTTTATTCTTATTAGATATTAATTTATTAATTTTTTCTATATTTTCTGGTTTTTCTAAGTGAGGATGCAGATGTTTAAAAATATCTTTCTGCTGCTTTTGGGCGCTTTAATGAGCCTGACTCTGGTGACTTTTACAGGCTGTACCGAAGAGCCGGCTCCCGAAGCCCAGCAAAATCCGCCCGCGCCTAAGACCGGGCCCAGGGCCGCACCTCCGGCCGCTCAGACTGCCCCCCTCCCGTCCGGAGAGACGGAACTTAAAATACTTCAGTTTCTGCCTTCCGGGGAGGCCCCGGTTTTTAACCAGATCGCTGTCATGTTCAATCAGCCGATGGTTGCTCTGGGTGATTACGATCGGACAGAAGAAGGCATTTTGGCCATAGAGCCCGAAATACCCGGCCAAATCCGCTGGTTAAACGAATATACTTTAGCTTTTGTACCGGAAAAGCCACTGTCCGGCAGTTTAAAACTGACGGCCACTGTCAAAGCAGGCCTTAAATCACTGGCCGGGGCGGTTTTAAAGGCCGGGGCCCAGACCCAGATCATCCTGCCCGGTGTGGAAGTTAAAAGCGTCCTGGAAAACCCGCCGACCGGGCTGGAAGAGGGCTATAAACCCCACTTGGTGGTCTTCTTTAATCAGCCTATGGACTTAGCCAGCTTGAACCAGAAAACGGCCTTTGCTGTTAAAGACTTGGATGACAAGACCAGCCGCATTGGCGCCGTCTGGGAGGAATCGACCCTTTACCGATATTCTGACAGCCGTACCTGGACAGCCGAAGTTACGGCCGATCAGATACTTCCTCTGGACCGGGAATTTGAACTGACCGCCTCCCCCGGTCTTATTTCGGCCGCCGGACCGGTACCGACGCCGGCTGAACTAACTATTTTTAAAGGCAGCACACCTCATCTTCTGGAGGTCAAGCTGAATACCACCGTTTGCGAAAAATTAGGCAGCACCTGTGACCATAATCCGAACGATGCCCTGAGTCTGACTTTTAATAATCACGTTATTTTCCGGGACATTGTACCTTTTTTAGAAATTAATCCGCCATACCGGGATTTAGATGATTTAAAAAAACGTCTTGCAGCGGAAAAGGCCCGAAAGCCTTCTCCGGCCGAAAACGCTGCAGGAGACACTCAGGATGAAGAAGACGCTGAGATTGGGGATTACTTAGTCCAGCCCCGAACATACCTGAATTTCTTCAGTTCTTTTAAGCCTCTGAGCGATTACACGGTCACGGTTAAAGCCGGGGCCGCCGACATTTACGGCCAAAAAATAGAGACTGACCAGGTTTTTACCTTCCGGACCGGGGAACTGACACCCATGGTCAGACTGGCCCAGACCAACGGTTTTCTGGAGACCGGAACGGACCCGGTTATTCCCGTCTCCGTGGTCAACACAAAAAGTGTTGAAATTAAAGGCTACGCCTTAACTTCCGAACAGGCCATTAAACTGATTGACGCAGCCGAGATAAACTATCAGTCTGATTACCCCAGAGGCCTGGATGAAGTAAGGGCCTTTGTGCAAAACCTGACTCCCAAAAACCTCACCTTATATCCCCCGGACGGAGCCAAATACGGCCCCGTAAACATGGCCGTCAATCTTAAGGAACTCTTCGGTGAACAGGAAATGGGCCATGTGCTTTTAATCACCCTGATTGAAAGCGATGTAGTTTCGGAGTACTGCTTAATTCAGGTCAGCGATATGGGACTGACAGCTAAAGTGGGGGTCACCGACGGGCTGATCTGGGTCAATGATCTGAAAAACGGCGCCAATATGGCCGATGTTGACCTGGAAATCAGAGGCCTCACCGGTCAGGTTTACTGGCAGGGGAAAACGGACAGTCTGGGACTGGCCAAACTGCCCGGCCGACAAGAAATTTTCAGCCGGATGTCTTCTGCAGAGCTTGATGACTTACAAAAAAGAAATTCCTGGGTGCCGTCTTTATTTATTACGGCCAAAAGCCAGGATCAGCTGACCCTTTGGAATCTGGCCTGGAATAACGGCTTTGATTACTGGCGCTTTAATATCTCCTATGATAATTACTCAGCGCCATTGAGCCAAAGTTCTTATTTAGCCTGGCTAATTTCAGCCCAACCGGCTTATTTGCCCACTGAAAAAATCCGCTTAAAATGCCTTGTCCGGGAAGTGGAGGGCGATGTTGCGTCTTTAATGCCCGATCAGGAAGTCACCATAGCCGTCTTTAATCCCAGATACGAAGTCGTCTCCAAGGGCCAGGCCAAAATGACCTGGGGCTCGGCCTACTACGAATTTGACCTGCCGAAAAATCCGGTCCTAAACGATTACACAGTTATCCTCGTTTTAGATCCGAATCTTGACTTAAATGGAATTAGTTATATTTACGACTCCAAGCCCGGACAATATATCCTGTTAGGAAACTTTAAAGTTTTAAACTTCAGGACTCCGTCTTTTGAACTGACCGTAGACCCGGTCAAAAATACCCCGCCAGGACAAAAGGCTGAGATTAAAGCCAGGGCTATGTACCATTTCGGAACGCCCTTAAGCGGCCAGGAGGCCATCTACTCGGTTTCGTCCGACACAGCCTATGATCTGTCCTTTCCGAGACTGCCCGGTTTTTCCTTCATCAATACTTTTACTGACGAAGATAATGACTGCTACGACTGCCGGCGGAGATATGAGTCGGTGGCCGACGGCCGGATTAAGTCCGACCTGGAGGGCTATTTAAATTTTTCTTTCACTGTGCCGGCGGAGAAATTCCCCCGGCCCAGGAACTTCAGTCTCTATATGACCGCCATCGACGCCGACCAGAGGACGGTGACTAACAACAGCACGTTTTTAGTCCATCCGGCTGAACTGTATGCAGCTTTAAAGCCAAAATCGTCTGTTGTCCGGGCCGGGGGCCCGGCCGGCATTGATTTGGCGGTTATTGACCAGAAAGGGGAATTTAAATCCGGCGTATCCGCTCAAATAAAACTTTTTAAGCGTTCCTGGCAGACGGTCAGAAGACGCTCCGTCAACGGCACTTATCCTTACATGTCCAAAAAAACCGACCGGGAAATTTCCGCGCTCGAAGCTAAATCAGGACCAGAGCCGGTTAATTTGGAAATTAACGTTCCCGAGCCCGGCTTTTACTGGGTTCTGGCCACAGTTAAAGATGAAGCCGGCCAGACTAACCAGGCCACGGTCTCTTTTTATGCTTCCGGGGCCGGACCGGTCGGCTGGGAGTATGACAGTTACGAAGATTCTCTGACCATAATCCCGGATAAAGATGTCTATAATCCCGGCGACACGGCCCGGATACTGGTCCAGAGTCCTTTCCAGGACGGCCTGGCTCTGGTTACGACCGAAAGAGCCGGGATAAGGGAAGTTCAGTCTCTGCCCATTGACAGTCAGAGTCCGGTTTTTGAGATTCCTTTAACCGAAGCCGACCGGCCCAATGTCTATGTCTCGGTCATTTTAACCAGAGGCCGGATCAGCGAAAAGCCCGATGATAATAATGTCGATCTGGGAAAACCGACCATAAAAAAAGGCTACCTGACCCTGAAAGTGGCCGGTAACGATGACCTTTTGACGGTCAAAGTCCAGCCCCAGAAAGAAACTTACAAACCCAGGGACAAAGTGACTGTGGATCTGACTGTTTTAGAGGCTGACGGCAATCCGGCCAGGGGGGAAGTGGTTGTAGCCGTCATTGACGCCGGCTTAGTCCAGGTGGCCGATGATTTCGGATATTACCCTGAAAGAGAGTTCTTTAAAACCAGGCCTTTATCGGTGGCCACAGTCAGTACTTTTGATTCCATCATCGGACGGCGCAACCTCAGGTACAAGGCCTCAGTCCCAGGCGGGGGCGGCGGTCTTTATCAGGCCAGCCCGGCCGACACTAACCTTCTGAGGTCCAACTTCTTAAACCTGGCCTATTTTGAGCCTTTTGTCCTGTTGGACAGCCAGGGAAAAGCTCAGGTAACTTTTGAACTGCCCGACAACCTGACGACGTTTAAGATATATGCCGTTGCCTCCGGAGAAGGGCGTAAAACCGGCACCGGTTTAGGCCAGATTTTAGTCACCCAGAATCTTTTAATAAGGTCGGCTCTGCCTAAGGCAGCCGGTCTGGGCGATGAATTTTTAGCCTCAATTCTTTTGACTAACCGAGGCTCTGACGGCCAGGCTACAGTCACTGTAGAGGCTCAAAACTTAGATCTCCTGGAAAACCCTGCCCCCAAAACAGTCCCTCTTAAAGAGGGAGAAACAAAGGAAGTCGGGTACAGGGTCAAGGCCAATAAAACCGGACCTACGCTGCTGACATTTGTTGTCAGCTCAGGCAGTGATTCCGATAAAGCCCAGTTCAGCCTGCCGGTCCATTATTTAAGCGCCCTGTCGACCCAAGCCGCCTTCAGGGAGCTTGTTCCGGGCGCAGCTGAAGTGGCTCTGTCCGTCGGCCAGAACCTTGATACTTCCAGAGGCGGTTTAACAATCGAAGTGGCTCCGTCTTTGGTCACTTTCCTGTCCGCGCCCTGGGAATATCTGAAAGATTATCGCTACAAATGCTTAGAGCAGACAACTTCCCGGGCTTTCGGGGCTTTGGCTTTACTGCGGGTTAAAAACTGGGGATTGCCCCAGGGCCAGAACGAAGAAGAGCTTAAGCAGATCATTTCCGATCAGATTCAGCACATCTCCAGCCAGAGCAAAGAAGGCGGCTACACCCTGTGGCCCTCTCTGACCGGCTGGAACCAAAGAGATCTGCTTTTATCAGCCTATATCTTAGAGTTTTTAACCGAGGCCAGGGCAGACGGCTACGAAGTTCCGGAAAAGCTTATTGCCAATACAGTCGTGTTTGTGAAGTCATACGTCGACAATACCGAAAAAGATAATCCGTCCTTTCCTGGCTTTCCTGCCTGGTATACTCAGGAAACCAAAAGGCTCATTAATCTTTATGTAGTCCAGGCTTTAGCCAGGGCCGGCCAGAACGTGGAAAGCCATCTGGAGAACGCTTACTTAATCCGCACCTCACAAAATTTATCCGAGCTGCTGTATCTGACCAGGGCTATCAACAGTCTGCCCCGCTCCAAAACCAGGGTCGAGCAGCTGAAAACTTTGCTGGGCTTAATTGCCAATCAGGTAACTGTTGGGGCCGGACAAAATGATATGCCGGGAGCCTGGTTTGACAGGGGCCGTCTGACCGCTCTGACCCTTTTGGTTTTAGCCGAAGCGGCTCCGTATAATGAACTGATCCCTGGCCTCATCCGGCAGCTTAGCGACGTCGGCCGCCAGGGCAGTTTCGGCTCTACCCAGAATAATGTCACCGCCCTGCTGGCTTTAACTACCTATATTAATAAAGCCGAATCGGAAAACATTGACATAACCGTCGAAGCCACCGGAGCGGACCGGGAAATCTTAAAAGCTGCCTTTACCTCCTTTGTCGATAAAGAAGTCATTCAAAATGTAGCCTCAAGTGACCTGAGCAGAACTTTGGATAAAATTGCTTTTAATACTCAGGGGACAGGCCGGGCCTGGGCTGCTCTGAGACTTAAAACCGCACCCATTGAACCGGATTTGACGGCTGTCACTGGCAATAACATTTCTCTCTCCCGGTCTTACACCATTGTTAAACCCGAACCTCAGGAGGCCGGAGCCTCGTCTTTCAAACGCGGCCAGGTCGTCAAAGTCACAGTCACCATTATGACCCCTGTCGAGCGCTATAATATGGTCATAGAAGATCCCATTCCGGCCGGCTTTGAGGCTGTTAATTTCAGCCTTAAAGATACTGATGCCTCTTTACTGCCTATGTTAGACGCCGGCCACGGTGACGGGTCTTATAGGCTCTTCTGGTATGATCATGAAGAGTTCTGGCCGGACAGGGTTATGGCCACCGGCTCTTACCTCCCGCCCGGCGTTTATACCTATTCTTATTTAGTAAGGCCGGCCACTCCCGGAACTTATATCGTTCCAGGTCCTCAGGCCGAAGAAATCTACAGTCCGGAAAATTTCGGCCGAGGCGCCGGTCAGAAACTAACTGTAGAATAAGGCCTTTAAATTCGCTGTCCCCAAAGAGTTCCTCTTTGGGGACAGCTTTTGACCGGTAAACTAACTCGGAAGCGTAATAAAAGGCTCCCGGTTTTCAGTTAAATATGTTAATCCTGTCTCCCCAGAAGCTTGGAGCTTTCTTGGTTTTAGCGGCCACCATCGGTTTTGCCGCCAAAACCATTTTAACCAAGCTGGCTTACCGTTACGGCGTCGATCCGCTGACCCTTCTAACTTTAAGGATGACTGTCAGCGGCCTTTTTTTTCTGACTGTTTTTTTATTCAATGTTTCAAGAGGGCACTGGCAGATAAAGCTGACGAAAAAACAATGGCTTACGGTTTTTCTGATGGGTATAGGCGGCTATTACCTGTCATCGTACTTTGATTTTGAAGGCCTTTATTATATTGATGCCAATTTAGGCCGCATGATCTTATTTCTTTATCCCACCATGGTGGTAATCATCAATGCGTTTATTACCAGGACTTCAATTTCTTTTCAGGCCAGAGTTTCTTTAGCCGTCTGCTACCTGGGCCTTTTTCTTATGATGCTGCCTAATTTAGGTCAGCCCCAGAGAAACTTTTTTGTTGGCTCCGCCTTTATCATGGCTTCAGCCCTAAGCTATGCCGCTTACCTGGTGGGAGTGGACTATTTTTTCAAAAAACTGGCCATTAATTTTTTTGTGTCATTGATATTCGGAATTTCCAGTCTGGCTGTCTTTATCCATTTCGTTATCTTAAGACCGATGTCCAGCTTTATTCAGCCATCTGAAGTCTACTTTATTGTGATTATAATGGCTGTATTTTCCACCGTGGTACCCATTTACGCACTTTCGGCCGGATTAGCCCTGATCGGAGCTCCCCGAGCCGCAACTTTGAGTATGATCGGGCCGGTCTTTACCTTGTTCATGGGTATACTTATCCTTGATGAAACTGTGGTCTTTATCCAGATTGTAGGCATGATGATGATGATTATAGGGGTGTCCAGAATAAAATAGACATGCACTGTATTAATTATTATGCTGACAAAAAAGGACCCGGGGCCTCAATTATCGCCCAGGTCCTTTTTGTTTATTGGAAATTAATCTAGATCGACATGACCGCACCGGTATTTGCTGAGGTCACCAGAGCCCGGTAACGGCTCAGGCAGCCTCTGGGTACAGGTTTATCAACCGGCTTCCAGTCAGCTTTTCTTTTGGCCAGAACATTTTCATTGACTTGCAGCTCCAGCTTATTATTGGGAATATCTATGACAATCAGATCGTTTTCTTCCACCAGGCCGATCACTCCACCCGAAGCCGCTTCCGGGGAGATATGGCCGATGGAAGCCCCACGGGATGCTCCGGAAAAACGACCGTCGGTTACTAAAGCCACTGTATTGTCCAGACCCAGACCGGCTAATGTGGCTGTGGGAGTCAGCATCTCTTTCATTCCCGGACCGCCTTTGGGACCTTCATAGCGGATAACTATGACATCCCCTGGTTTAATACCGCCGTTCAGTAAGCATTCAGTGCAATCTTCCTCACGGTCAAAGACCCTGGCCGGGCCCTTGTGCTGCATCATTTCCGGAAGCACAGCTCCTTTTTTAACTATAGCTCCATCCGGGGCAAGATTACCCCACAGAACAGCCAGACCACCGTCGGATGAGTAAGCGTTATTCATATCTCTGATAACATCGGAATTCAGGTTAACCGCATTTTCCAAATTCTCAGCCATGGTTAGGCCTGTTGCCGTAATACAACCTGTTCTTAAAAGTTTTTCTTTTTCCAATTCTTTTAAGACTGCGGCCACTCCTCCGGCCTGATCTAAATCGGCTAAGGTATCAGGTCCGGCCGGACTGAGCTTAACCAAATGGGGAGTGGCTTTACTGATATCGTTAATGGATTTTAAATCCAGAGTCAAACCTGCTTCATGGGCAATGGCCAGAAGGTGAAGCACTGTATTGGAAGAGCAGCCTAAAGCCATATCGGCGGTCAAAGCATTGTGAAGAGAGTCTGATGTAACTATATCTTTTGGCAGGATATTTTTAATGTAGAGATCCATTACCTGACGACCGGCGGTTTTGGCCAGACGAACTCGGCCTGCGTGGACAGCCGGAATAGTTCCGTTGCCTGGAAGTCCCAAGCCAACCGCTTCAGTCATACAGTTCATGGAGTTGGCCGTAAACATACCAGCGCAGGAACCGCAGCCAGGACAGGCCTTATCTTCTATGTCTTTTATTTCTTCCGGGGAAATTTGTCCGGCCCGGCCGACCGCTTCAAATGCGTTGGAGACTGTCATTTTCTGGCCTCGGACCATATTAGGCAGCATCGGACCGCCACTGACAAAAACCGAAGGAATATTAAGCCTTAGAGCGGCCATAATCATGCCCGGAACAATTTTGTCACAATTGGGAATAAAGACCAGAGCATCAAAAGGATGAGCCATAGCCATGATCTCGACAGAATCGGCAATGTGCTCACGGCTGACAAGAGAATAACGCATGCCGTCATGACCCATGGCCAGACCGTCACAGACTCCGATAGCCGGAAAAACAAACGGAGTCCCGCCGGCCGCTAAAACTCCGGCCCGGACAGCTTCGGCAATAATGCCCAAATTGATGTGACCTGGAATAATCTCGTTTTCCGAACTAACAATACCGACTAACGGACGAGCCATCTCCTCATCTGTCAACCCCAGAGCCTTCAATAGGCTTCGGTGAGGAATCCTGGTCAGACCCAATTTCATGCTGTCGCTGCGCATACTTTCTCCTCAATTTTCAATTCAATTGTCTGGCTCGGTTTATAGCCCGAGCAAAACCGGCTAATGAAGCCTCTATCAATTCCTCTTTGAGACATAAACTTAAACGGAAGTAACCGGCTCGGGCAAACCCGCAGCCAGGGACGGCCAAAATCAGTTCTTCCCGTAAAATTTCAGTAAAGGCCAAATCATCGGGAACCGGACTTTTAGGAAACAGGTAAAATGTCCCGTCAGGTTTTACCAGTTCATATCCCATTTGATTTAAAGCCCCAACCAGAAGATCCTGTCTTCTTCTGTAAATATTTAAATCCCCCGATTCCTCCAAAAGCTCGACCACCGCTTTTTGCATAAGCGAAGGGGCGTTGACAAACCCTAAAATGCGGTTGGCTAAAGTAACAGCGCTGGCCAGAACTTCCGCTCCCGGCATCTCCGGATTAATGGCAATATAACCTATTCTCTCTCCGGCTAAAGAAAGATCCTTAGAAAATGAGTTGACCACCACCGAATACGGGTAAGCCGTAAAGACCGATGGCACTGGCTTGTCGTTGAAAACCAGTTTCCTGTACGGCTCATCGGAAATAAGAAGAATCGGCCTTCCAAGTCGGCGTGAGGCCTTGGTTAAAACATCGCCGATGGCCTTCAGGTCTTCTTTAGTATAAATTACCCCGGTGGGATTATTGGGTGAGTTAATTATGACTGCTCTGGTGTCGTCGGTAATGTTATTGTCTAAATCTTCCGGATCGGGCCTAAACGAGGCATCAGTCTCAGCTACCAACAACTCCCCGCCGTGATTAGACACATAGAAATTATATTCCATAAAATAAGGAGCCAGAGCAATTACCTTAGAGCCGGGATCCAAGACTGCCTTAAAAACACAGTTCATGGCTCCGGCCGCCCCAGCAGTCATGATCACCTGCTCTCGGTCGAGAGGCTTTTTCAGTTCATGACCAATGGTTTTATTCAGGTAGGCAGCCAATTTATCGCGGACATCTGGCCATCCGGCATTGGTCATATAACCGTGAATTCCGGGCATATTACTCTGGAGGATGTTGGTGACAACCTTGACAAAACTGGTCGGCGGAGTTAAATCAGGGTTACCAAGGGAATAGTCAAATACTTTGTCTGGGCCGTGCAATGTTTTCAGCCTGACTCCTTCGTCAAACATGCGACGAACCATAGATCCGCCGCTAATCGCCTTGTTCATTTTTTGGCTAATCAGCATTTTTCAAACCCCGCAAAATGTCATTTTTTTGATTATACACTATCTGAATATTTTGGGCTAATTGTCCATTTTTAAGTTCAGTTTTCTTCAGCCAAACCTGGTCCTTGGACTGATCTTATATATCCAACCAGGTTAAGTTTTGATAAACAACATATTAATTATTAATATTGTTTTTATATGCATTATTAATATCTAATTTTATCCTAATTATTTGATAAATTTATCTTTATAACTTTTTTAACTTATTATTACATATAAAACAAACTAAAATAATAAATTTGCCTCTATTTATATAAATAGCTTTTAATTATTTTCAAATACCATTGTATTAATGATTTATATTAAAAATATAGAAATATTTCCACCAAATAAAAATAATTAATCATATTTTCAATAATATTTCAAGTTATAAAATCCAATTCATAAAAACCATTTTTGAAAAAATTCTTATCCCATGATTATTCATTTTAATTATCCATTGTCTATGCGGAACACTTTGCTTTTTTTCTGTCTAGCTGTAAATTGATTCACTTTTCCTCAGTAAATTATTAATTATACAGTATGCGAGGTTATTTTTCTCTTTTGCCAAATCAATTCTCCACCTAAGATTATCGTCTCTGATTTTTCGTTCCATAGGGAAACAAATTATCTTGCCTTTGAAAACGAAAACCTTAATTCTTTTTAAGGTAAAACAGATTTCAAAAACATTGTTATAGCTCAATTTTTTTTGAAGATAAACGAAACTCTTTGAAGTATCATTGCCTTGGCTTTTTGTGAAGAGGAAAATTTTCGTTGACACCTCCGGTTCGTTTCTTATTTCTCACTTTGATTATCCTTTAGCCTATTGAAGTTCATAATTCTTTGTTCCACGTGGAACAGCATTTTTTCCTTAGCCACTTATGCTACCTTTTTCATGAAATCAATTTCCCGAAATTTAAGTATATCTCTAAACAGTATCATTTATTTTTCCATCTCGAAGACCATCAAACCGAGTTTCACTTGAAACACGTTCTTTCCGTTCGGCAACCCAAAGTCTTCTTACAGAAACTATTGATTATTCTAATCTCATTTTTTCCATCAACCTATTTTTTCCATTTATTAGCTTCGCCGGATTGCCACTGAAGTTAGTTTTAAGAATTTCAAGTATTTATAAATTATTTTTACTAGTTGAATAATGATCACACTCCATCTATTTTAATAGGACAGACAGATGTTTTGATCTTTGGTAACTCCGGAAGCTTGTTTCGGTGTGTTCAGTATTCTTTATTTCGGCGATTAAGAATCATTGTTTTAAGTGGAACAAGTACTCAGTGTTTTAAGATTATGAGAACCTGTTGCACGTGAAACAAATTATTTGTCAGTTTTCAATTCTAGAGACTTATTTCTGTAGGGGTTGTTTGTATTAAGGCTCATTTTATGTATTTCATCAATCTGAGATCTTTTTTTCACGTAAAACCGGTCACAAACACTTTGTAAAATCTGAGATCTTTTTTCACAAGGTACAGGTTACAAGCATTTTAATGACTTTGATTTCCTTGTTTCAGGTGGAACAGATTCTTTGCCCTTTGTTAACTAAAATGGCTTATTTCTCTTAGGCTCGTTTTCTGTATTTTCATAAATATGAAATCATTGTTCACGTTAAACAGGTCGCAAGTATTTTAATAATTTTGAAACCCTTGTTTCACGTGGAACAGATTCTTTGCCTTCTGGTAATTAAAGAGGCATATTTCTCTTAGGCTCATTTTCTGTATTTTCAAAAGTATGAAATTATTGTTTCAAGTGAAACAGCTCACAGCACTTTGATGAGTCTGAGATCCTTTTTTCACGAGGTACAGGCTACAAGTATTTTAGTAATTTTGAGATTCTTGTTTCACGTGGAACAGATTCTTTGCCTTCTGGTAATTAAAGAGACATATTTCTCTTAGGCTCGTTTTTTGTATTTTCATGAATATGTTATCATTGTTTCACGTAAAACAGGTAACAAGCATTTTAATAATTCTGAAACCCTTGTTTCACGTGGAACAGATTCTTTGCCTTCTGGTATAAAGAGGCTTATTTCTCTTAGGCTCGTTTTTTGTATTTTCATAAGTATTTTATCATTGTTTCACGTGAAACAGGTCGTAAATATTTTGTTGAATCTGAGTGCCTTGTTTCGATAGGTACAGGTTACAAACACTTAAATATTTTTAAGATCCTTGTTTCACGTGTAACAGATTTTAGTCTTTTGTTAACTAAAGAGACCTATTTCTCCAAGGCTCGTTTTTTGTATTTCATCAATATGAAATCATTGTTTCACGCGAAACAGGTTACAAAGTCTTTGTTGAGTTTAAGGTTTTTTTGTGCGTACAGATTACAAGCGTCTCAATAATTTTTAGACTCTTGTTTCACGTGGAACAGATTCTTTGCCTTCTGGTATAAAGAGACTTATTCCTCTAAGACTCGTTTTCTGTATTTTCATAAAAATTAAATCATTGTTTCACGTGAAACAGGCACAAGCACTCTGTTAAATTTGAGATCCTTTTTTCATATGTTATAGGTAACAAAATTTTTGTGGTATGGGTTACAAGAGTTTTTATAATTTTGAGAACCTTGTTTCACGTGGAACAGGTTTTTTTGCTCTTTGTTAATTAAAGAGATTTATTTCTGTATTGAACATATTTTTCTTCTTTATTAAATCCAGAGACTTATTTCTGGAAGGCTCGTTTTCTGTATTTTCATTAATACAAAATCATTGTTTCACGTGGAACGTGTCATAAGAACTTTAAGCAGTTTGAGACCTTTATTTCACATGAAACAGATTATTTGTTCTATTGTTAACTCGAGAGACTGATTTTTAATAAGGGGCGGTTTTTATAGATTCATCAATATGAAACAGTTGTTTCACGTGAAACATGTCACCAGCACTTTAAGGAGTCTAAAACTCTTGTTTAGTTTGGAACAGGTTCTTGGTCATATTTTCACTCCAGGGATTTATTCACATAATGCTCGTTTTCTATATTTTCAGTGATAAACAATCATTGTTTCACGTGGAACAAGTAACAACCATTTTATAAATTCAAACAACTTACAACTTAATTTTGTTTCAGCTGGGATAGCTTTCAGTATTTCTACAATTAAAACCATTGTTTCACGAAGAACAGATCACAAGCACTTTGAGAATTCTGTCCCCTTGTTTTATGTGAAAAATTTTGTTTTGTACTTCTGTAATTTAAGAGGCTGTTTAGGCATGGCTAGGTATTTTTCTGTAAAAAAAATTATTATTACAAGTTTAATAGTTCACAGATGCTTTGAAGATTTTGAATCTCTTGTTCCACTTTAAACAGACTTTTTTGTCCGTTAATTACTCTAGAAGCTGTTTAAGTAAAGCTACTATTAGGTATTAGCTCCAACTAGGAATAATTGTTTCACCCAATATATGTCTCAAGCTATTTATGATTCTAATATCATTGTTTCGCGAGAAGCAGACTTTTTATCTCCAGAGGTGTCGGAAGCTTGTTTTAATTAGAATAGCTTTCAAAATTATTAGTGGTTAGGTTTCATTGTATCAAAATGTGCGGATAACAAAATATATGATAAATCAAAACTCACTGTTTCACGTTAAACAGACTTTCTCAACTCCGCTGAACTTCGAAGCCTTTTTTAATTAGAATAATTTTCTTAATTCTTGTTATATCTATAATTCTGACGATTGGAGTATACTGTTTCATTACCCAGTGATTGTTTCTCTTCGACATCGCCAGCCTGTTTTTCTGCGTAATCTTCAAACCTCTAACACCAGCTAATTTGGCCAGAGATTATCTGGTCCGAGTTGTCTTCCTTTAGGTTGCCAATGTACGGTTATGGTCTGTGCTTTGGGCCATTTAACCAAAGGAAATCCATTTATATTGTTTTCCAAGTGGCAACGAATGACCTAATAATTTTGGTCGCATTTACACCAATGGCCTGAGTCTTCGTAACTAGCTATATTGTCAACAACAAAATGGACTTAACTATTATCAATATATTTATATTCCAAAAATTTAAAAATATAACCATAGCTGGTCTCCTTCTGATTTTGGTCATCATCTTTTAATTTCAGTGAAATGTTATCTTAGAAAATCTTCTTTGTATCGTTCTAATAGTCATATTTTAATTATCAAGATTTTTTATATTTTTTATAGTCTATTTAGTCTGTATATGAGTTTAAATCCCCCTCTGTGGTATAGCCACTCCTGCCGAAATGATTGGAGCATCTAACTTCTTTGAACTGTTAGTGGCTATAGCAATTTTCGGAATTCAAAGTCCGTTGACACTAACTATAATGTCGAAGTCTTTTAGAAGTACCGGTTATGCTGATTCTGTCAAAAAAACCAATAAATCCGAAAAATGGTTATCAAAAAAACTGAAAGTGCCCGCCAATGATTAAAAATAAGGTCATATTACTATAAAATCATAAAGTATATAATAGAATACCAAACTGGAAATCGGAACCAAAAGTCTGTTTCAAAAAATAATTGTGGGCTTGAGAAGAATTTTTTACAGGTTCTGGAAAATTTCAAAGCCCTAATAAGATTATTTTCTATTTTTTTAACTTGACTCACTATATTTTCATATAATAACGCTCTAATAATTATATATTTTTTATATAAAAATATTATTTAAAACTTATTTTTTACTATATATCAGCTATATAAATTCAGAATAAAAGAAAAATTTTGGTCACCCTAAATAAACAATCAAATATCGCTCGTTAAGAACCTAAAAAAATGATGCAATAAAATTTATCGTATGGTATATTTTAAGTTTCTGCGTTAACCCCTGTAATAGCCCGGGTTGTTAATACTGTTAATTAAGTATTAAAATAGTTAAAATAATAAAATTTTTTACTTAAAACAGATTTTATAATCTGAAACATGTTAATATAAAAATATGAGATCTTTATTATTTGATGAGCTGAGAGCTGATGAGATTGAGGCCATAAAAAATTATCTAATCTCATCTGTCATGGCTGGCCCGATTGAAGGATTATTTTGGGTTACTCTCCCAGACGAAATTCTTACTAGAGAACAAAAGGATATTAAAGAAAACGCCGGTCCTTTCAAAATTGCCATTGAATTAGGCAAAACATGGCTTAAGTTCGAACTTTTAATAAGGACATCATCAATAAGTAATATGGGCGGCGGAGTTTTAAATATTGAACAATTTTTATATATTTATAACTTTGCCAATAAGCTTTCTGAAACGTTAAATTTAACCTCATGCAAATAGTTATGACTAAAAAAACGAACCTAAAAAATGTTTTCCATCACTGGGCTATATCAATGCTGGTGACCATACTTGCTGTTACTGTGGGCTGTAGCAGCTTAGGCATTGGAGACAAAAAAGAAGATAATCCGGAACCTGTTGCACTGCCGGAAAACCCTATAGAAAGGGCTGCTGTCCAAGGTCTTCAGACCAGCTATAAAGACAGCACAATGTGGCAAATCCAAAAAGTCAAACCTATTAACATTACGCCAATGGCCCCAACTGGAACTTTAATTGAACTTCAGGATCCAAAAGAACTTTACTGCGTGTGCCTGGAATATGAAGCCAGATACAAGGTAACCTGGACAACGACCGATGGTAGCCCTTGGGAGAGGACAGTCAGAAATATTTTGGTCATGAAAACTCAGGGCGACCAGTATACGGCCCTAAGACCTATGAATATCTGTCAGCCATTTTGTGAATAATAAACGTACTATAACTTTTTGAAGACAAGTAAATTACGTTCTGCATTTACATAAGGTAATGTAAAAAACTCTTTATGATTTAATTGGTAGTTGTATTTTTTTAATACAGGCTGAGATAAAGCTAGTTCTTCAGCATACTTTGGGCCTTTATAAGCGAGAAAAATACCGCCGACTTTTAAAAACTTATTTATTTTTGGTATAATATCATATATTTTACCAATAGCCCGGGCTACTATAAGCTCGAACAGGCCGTCCTTAAACTGATAACTACCATCAACCCGGCTGTCAATAACATTACAGTTTTTTAATTTAAGGTCCTGCGTAACCTCTTTTAAAAAATTTGCCTTTTTGAGTTTTGACTCAACTAAGGTAACATACCAGCCAGGATTAAAAATTTGTAGGGGAATGCCAGGTAAACCGCCGCCTGAACCAAAATCCATAATCCTCATACCTCGAGGCCAGGGAAGTCTTAATGGGGTAAGACTATCGACTAAATGGTTAACAACTTTATATTCCAAAGATCCGTGAGGGCTTATTAAATTTATTGTCTCATTTTTTGATAACAATAATATCCAATAAGATATTAAAGTTTGTTTATAGTCATTTTTAACGTCAATATTTAAAATATCTAGACATTTTTCTAGTAGTTCGGCAACCATTTTTAAATCTCTTTTTTGGCAAAAGTTCAGATAAAAACTGCCAGTTAAAGCAGGAGATTTCTAAGAATCCTGAATTAACCTGAAAACGGTAACCAACCCGCTACATTTTCAGTATGTATAAAAATCGGCGTGGCGCTTCAAAAACTTCGCCTCTAGAAATTGCGGCTACAGATAAGCCAAGTATAAATTTAAGACAAGTCGGTACCTAAAAATAGGCGTCAAACATATCCGAGGAAAAAGGCCTCAAACAGTCCGTCTTTTTCAGTCTGTAATGGTATTCATTAAGTAAATCGTATCCTTAATTCTTAATTTAAACAGAACTTCAGAAGGCGGCGTTTCCTCCCTAGCCTGAAGACCTGGGTTTATACGCCGAAAATCGGATGACCACTGTAATAGCAATCGCCAATCAAAAAGGCGGGGTAGGAAAAACGACAACCGCTGTTAATATATCAGCATCACTGGCCTCGTTCAACTATAAGACCCTCCTGATTGACGCTGATCCCCAAGGCAACAGCGCCGTTGGTCTGGGCATTAACACTTACAATTTAGACAAAAGTCTGTATAATTTAATCGTAGACGGGGGTGAAGTTAGTAGTTATATTTTAAAAACTAATTTTGAAAATCTTGATATCATACCTTCAGATGAAAATATGTATTCTCTGGATATTACTGTTGTTGACCATGAATCAAGAAATTTACTGTTAAAAAACAGGATCGGAAATCAATTAGATGACTACGATTTTGTTATTATAGATTCACCGCCAAATTTAGGTATTATTAATATTAATATTTTAAGCATGGCTGACAAAATCCTTGTTCCTATTAAGTCATCCGACTTTTTTGCTTTAAAAGGGCTAGTAATTCTAGTCAAGTCCTATGAAAAAATAAAAGCAAAAATAAATACCAATATTTCTTTTTTAGGAATATTATTAACAATGTATAATAAAAGTACAAATATTTGTATTGACGTGGAAAATGACCTAAAAAAGGCCATGGGAGATTTGGTTTTGGAGACTAAAATTCCCCAAAACGTTAGAATATCAGAAAGTCCAAGTTTTGGTATACCGGTTATGTATCACGACCCTAAATCTGCTGGTACAGTCAGCTATATTCAACTGACCAAGGAAATCCTGGAAAGACTTGGTATGAAGGAAATGAAAAAATGACAAAAAAAAAGGGTGGCTTAGGAAGTAGCGCCGTCGAAAAGTTTGGCTTGGGTGGAATAGATACTCTATACGGCGACGCAGCAACAGCCGGTAAGACAGAATCTGAGGCCTCGAAAACGGCCAATGGTCTTCCACTGATGGTTTCAATTGAAAAAATCTCGGTTAACCCAGATCAGCCAAGAAAGTATTTTAATTCCAATGAGATGAACAAGCTTTCCGATTCCGTTAGAGCTAAGGGTATCATTGAACCTTTAGTGGTCAGACCCTTACAGAATGACACTTATCAGCTTTTAGTCGGACACCGGCGACTTCTGGCCTCCAAACAGGCGGGGTTCAAGGAAGTTCCGGTTATTTTCAAAGATATTCCTGACGATTCTCGCCAACGACTGGAAATCGCCATGCTGGAAAATATTTTCCGAGAAAATCTTAATCCTATTGAGGAAGCTGAGGGATTTTACCGCCTTGAAAAGGAAATCGGCCAGGATGTCTTGGAAATTGCCCGACTCTTTGGCAAAGACCGTTCGACAATTTCCAACAGCATCAGATTGTTAGAACTGCCGGAAGAAATTAAAGACGATATTAGGACAGGTATTTTGTCGGCCGGTCATGGCAAGGCTATTTTATCCATCCAGGATCAAACAGACAGGCTGACGGCCAGAAATTTTATTGTGGAAAAATCCTTAAGTGTCCGCAATACGGAAAATCTGGCCAAAAAACTGAACAATAAAAATAAACCCGCTAATCTTAAAGATGATCCGGACAAGGAACTTCTGGAAAACCTTTCTTCAAGTTTTTCCAAAGGCTTGGGACTTCAGGTAGTCTTCAAAAGTCTGGGTAAAAAGAAAAAAATGGAAATATACTACAACAAAATTGAAGATATTGAGATTATTATGAATAAATTAGGCGTTTCAATTGTCTCATAATTAGTATAATAATGTGTTAAATAAAGATAAAATATATGAATAAACCTTCAGAACAAAATATTATGGAACCTGATAAAAAGACTCAGGGTAGTCCTTTAATGATCTCGGTCCATAAGATTTTGCCCAATCCGGACCAGCCAAGAAAGTTTTACAAAAAAACTGAAATTACCAAGCTGGCAGATTCCATTAAATCTAGCGGCATAATAGAACCTTTGGTGGTAAGGCATCTGGAAGGCAAAGACAGCTACCAACTTATTGTCGGCCATAGGCGGCTTTTAGCAGCCAAAGAAGCCGGAGAAAAAGAAGTCCCAGCTGTTATTAGACAAATTCCCGATGAACCCAAGTTGCGGCTGGAATTGGCCATGATGGAAAATATCTTTCGGGAAAACTTAAATCCCATAGAGGAAGGCGAAGGTTATCATCGCCTGGAACTTGAACTGGGCCTAGATATCCTGGAAATAGCTAAGATGTTTGGCAAAGACCGTTCAACCATAGCTAACACCATCCGGCTTTTAGAACTGCCTGAACCTATTAAAGACGATATCAGATACAATCGCCTGTCAGCCGGTCACGGCCGGGCTATTTTATCGCTGAACGAGCCTAAAGACATGCTGGAAGCCAGAAGTCTGATACTGAGCCAAGCCATGTCAGTCAGAGATGCGGAAAAACTGACAAAAAAAATTAATACGGGCAAAAAACATAAGTCTATGAAAGGGCTGAATAAAAAGGCCTACTATGAGGCATTGGGCTCAAGCTTTTCAGACAGCTTGGGCGGTCTGAAAGTTAAAATTAAATACAATGGTCAGAAAAAGAGGATAGATATTTATTATGCCAGTAATGATGATGTAGACATGCTTAAATCTAAACTTAATATTTATTAATAACTTTTTTTTAATCAATACAATTTTTTAATTGGAAAATAAAGGTACATCCAATATAACTGATACGAAAAAAAATCATAGAAAGATTAGACCATGGATGATTACCTTTTCTTCTTAGTTAACGTTTATATACTTAACTTTACTTATTATTTTTCTTATTTTTTTGTAGCCACAGTCTTTCTGTATATCCTAATTAAAACAGCGCCCTACACCGGACTGATTGATATTCCCAACAACCGAAGTTCCCACTATAAACCAACTCCCAGCGGCGGCGGCATTGCTTTGGCAGGAATTATTCTGTTGGCAAATCTCAAGGCTTTTAAGACCTGTCCTGAATTTTTCGTTGGCGGATTTTTAATTTCCGCAGTCGGCTTAATTGATGATATCAAGTCACTGCCGGTTCTGCCCAGATTACTCATCCAGTTTTTGGCAGCTGCCTTAATGATAGTCTTCCTTCCGGCTTATAATCCGATAAAAGGCATACCAATTATTGCAATTAAAATAGTATTAGTATTTGCAGGGGTCTGGTTTATAAACTTATATAATTTTATGGACGGAATTGACGGTCTGGCCGGCGGTTATGCCAATGCAGCAGCGGTCGGATTTTTATTCTGTATATATAATGGATTTCATGTTGAAGAATGGAATATTGATGTTTATAAAACAATTATTTATATAACAATTCCATTTTTAATATTTAATTGGTTTCCAAGTAAAATATTTATGGGTGATGTGGGTTCAACGTTTTTGGGTTTTGCCTTTTTCGCTTTGGGAGCCAGAGGACTTATTTACGGCAATTTCCTGATGTACGGCTTCATTATAATAATGTCGTTTTTCTGGATAGACGCCACTTTGACTTTAGGCCGGAGATTTATACACGGCCAAAAAGTATTTACGGCCCATAAAGAACACGCTTTTCAAAAAGCAGCGGCCAAATACGGCCATTGGAAAGTCAGTACCTTTATCATCCTGGTTACTCTTTTCTGGCTTAACCCCATGGCCAATCAGGCTATGCGTAATCCTAACTATGTTGTCTTACTGACAATTGGTTCTATACTGCCGGTTTTGATGATCATCGAAAGTTTTAAGCCTGGTTTGCCTGACCTTAAATGATTTCCGGTGGGTTTAGGAAAAATCTTTTTAAAAGATAGTAGTTCAAAGAAGAAGGGTTATTTTTTGTTGAAAACCGGAAGAATTGGGTAATTTTGAAGGATTTATTTTGAAAAGTCACTGGGAAGCCAGTCTGGTAATTTAACAATAATAAGTTCGGCCAAAAATAGGGCTGTTGAAAAGCAGGTTTTCTAGACTTTTAAACGTCCGGCTATAGAACCCGTAAGTCCAAATTGGTTAAAGGGATTGTTTTTAAATTGAACAAAAAACCGTAAGGCTGCATAATATCTCTGGTGGGTCTGAGATCACTGGAAGATTAAATAGAAATCCTTCTTTTAAGAAGTCTCCGGGGATTAGAAAAATTTTTTTAAAAGATAGCAGTTCAAAGAAGAGGGGTGATTTTTTGTTGAAAACCGAAAAAAAGGAGTTATTTGGTTTGGATTATTTTGAAAGGTCATTGGGAAGCTGGTCGGGTAATTAAAGAAAAATAAGTTTGTCTAAAAATCGGAGGGATGATAAGCCGGAATACTAGACTTTTTGATGTCCGAGTATAAAACCCGTAAATCCAAAATGGTCAGTGGATTGTTTTAAAGTAAACATAAAAACATTTAGTTTGTTATCTGCTAAAAGGTTGCCGGGCCATGCCTGATGACAAAGCCCAAGTGTTTTTGTCGCTGAAAAATCTTAACAGGTTTTGCTAAAAATCGGGCTGTTGAAATACCGGCTTTTAGATCTGTTAGACTTCAACTTAAGGAACTTAATCGTCCGGAAAGGGAGGAGTATATGATAGAACAGGGAAGAAAACATAAAAATATAATTTTGAGTTTTAACCGCGATTAAGTTCCTGATTAGCCACATTTTGCCAGAGTGGATCGGGCAGAGCGCTGATTATTTCTAAAACTGAACGGTATCTTTCATCGCGGCCCATTTTTTTGTATCCTCCCGCAATTGCAAATAAAGATTCTCCGGAAGCGTCGGGCGGCCGATTGGCCAGAGCCTGATCATAGTTTCTTTCGGCATCTGTCTGGCGCCCCAGTTCCTGATAAACCTGGGCTACCTGAGTATATTTATTAAAGCGGTCGGCTAAATTAGTTTCATTAGGCTGCTCCCGGCCCAAAAATTCTTCCAGAGCGCCGGCCCAGTCTTCCGGACGGCCTTCATCCAAATAAAGGCCTAAAAGTAAATCCTGAACTCCCTGGTTTTTGTCAAGATCAGGGGTTTTAACAATTCCTTCTTCTAAAACGGCCAGAGCCGGGGAACTTCGGCCGACGGCCAATAATTGTCTCGTCTCGTCTAAATAGGTCTGGGTGACCTGGGGATGGCGAGGAAAATTATCACGAAAGAATGAATATAAAGCCGTCATAATATCGATCTGGCCCATATTTGAGGCTAAATTAATCTGATCTAAAATTGTTTGGGGCTCGTCGGGGTGCCCTGGATAGTCCATTCTAAATTTTTGCAAATCGTCAAAAGCTTCCTTATTTAAACCCAGACCTGTTTCTATTCTGGCCACTTCCTGGATAACTTCCGGCCGGTTGGGCCGGTCGGGATAAGTATTCAGATATTCATGATAATGGGCTAAAGCCGGATCATTACGCTTTTCTTTAAGTTCCATCCTGGCCTGAAGAAGAAGTAAATCCGGGGCCCGTTCGTCAGAGGGATATTTTTCCAGAAACATATTCCAGGCCGCCAGACCTTCATCCAAACGGCCTAAGGCCATATAGTCTTTAGCTTCTTCAAGAAGTAAATCGGGCTGCCTTGGATCATCGGGATAAAGCTTCTGAAAAGCTGTCATGGCTCCAAAAGCCACGTCAGGTTCTCCTGCTTTTAAGGCGTCGTAATATTCCCGGACATAAGAATTACGGGTCAAAGGGTCATCGGGAAAAAGTTCGCGCATTTTATCTAAAGCGGCGAAAGCTCTTAAAGGGTTGCTTGAATCCAGAAGCTTTTGATATTGGTCTAAATATGTAGCCGGAGTTTCGGGATCATTCGGGTATTCATTTTGAAAATAGGTCAGAGTATCTATGGCATCCATATTCTGACCAAGCTGCCACTGCTCGTTGGCTCTGGCTAAAAGCATATTGCGAGATTTAATGTCCTCGGGATAAATCTGCCGGTAAAGCTCTTCGTAGCGGTAAGCGTCAGGATACATTTTTCTTTTACGGGCATCGGCAATAGTTTCTTCAATGGTGGCCGGAACCCGTTCGTCGGCCGGATATTCCAGACGAAAATCAGACAACCTGTCCCAGCCTTCCTGAATTCGGCCTAAACGGCGATCAATTTTAGACTGAGTCAGCAGATATTCCGGGGACAGTTCGTCGGCCGGGAATAAGTTTCTGTAATTGTCCATTAAAGAAGAGGCCTGGTCGTAGTGCTTGTTATTGACCAAAATGGTAATGGCATCGGATAAAGCCTGCTGACTGACAATCTCCAAAGGGGCAACCAGAGGATCCCGGTAAAAGTTTAAAAGATCCTGAACGGCCGCCTCATTGGCCGGTCTGGCCAGAGCGCTTTCCACTTCAGCTATTTTTTGGTCAAAATAGGGCCTTTCGTCCGGGAATTCTTTTATACTGGCCCTTATTTGCTCCATAGCCTCCTGGGGTTTAAAAGCCTTTAAAGCAGCTTCAATGACTTCTTTTTGGTCAGTCAGCCTTTTTTCCGGGGATTGATCTTCGATATCTTTCCAGACTCTTAAAGCGTCTTCGGTCCGGCCTAAGTTTTCGTACGATTGGGCCAAAAGCCTTTGAAACCGTAAACGGTCCGGACCTTCTAAATAAGAAAAATTATCGTAATTTAAAAGATCAACATTCTCATAATGCCCCAGATTAAAGCTTTCCTGGGCCTCGTTGACTACCGCCCTGCTCATTATGGGCTTGGCCTCATTGAGGAGAATACCTTTTGGATATTTAGAGATTAAAGTTCTGAGCCATTTAATGGCTTCGTTGTTTTCGCCGTCTGCTGCCTGTGCCTGGCCTATTTTCAGGTATGCTAACTGAAGCAAAGGGGAATCGGAGGCCTGGGAAATAATTTTGTCATACATCTTGACAGTGGCTTGGTTAGAACCTCTTTCTAAGGCATCAAAGACTTGGTCGGCAGAAAAAAAGGCCTGGAGAGCGCCCATATCGGCTAACCTGATTTGACTGACCAGACCGCCGTCTTTATCGGGAAAACGGTTTTTGGCCACATTAAAGTAGCTAATGGCCTCGGGATGTCTGCCCATAGCCTGGAGAGCGTTGCCGATTCTGGCCAGCATAACGTCGGTTTTAGGGTGATTGGGGATTACGTTTAAAGCGTGTTCCAAAAAATGAACAGTCAAATCCGGACGGTTTAAATAGGAGTAGCTGTCGCCTAAAGCGTAGAGAATCTCTGGATAGAGCTGAAAAATATTGGGATCATGGTCCAGAATGTCAATAAATTTTTCGCAGGCCTGACTGTAGAGAGTATCTTGATAATCGGCCATGGCCAGTCGGCCCCGCCCAAGGAGTCCAAATTTAGAAAATAATCCCTGAGACACCAAAGGCCCGACCGTAGTTCTGGCCTGATTGTTCAGTCCCATAGCCAGCTCCAGATCCGCGGCCCTAAGTAAAGATAAATTGGCTAAGGGACTGTCGGGATAATTTTCCGCGCAGAGTTTAAAAAATCCGGCTGCCTCGTTGCGGTTGCCGTTTAACCGGTTAGCTTCGGCAATCATAAAGCAGGCTCTTGGGGAGGTGATACTGTTAGGAAAAGCGTCCATAGCCTCACGCCAGGCTGTGGTGGCGTTTAAAAAATTATCCGGAATTCCTTTGGCAAAATAAGCGTCCCCTAAAACAAACCAGGCCGGATCGGCATAAGGGTGATCCGGATATTGAGTTTTAAAGCTGGTCAGCTTTTCAATGCCGTCATCGAAGCGACCGGCCATCAAATCGTCAAAAGCCCTCTGAACCAAGTTTTCAGGAGATCCAGGATTATTATTGGTCTGGATAAAAAATGAGAGGCCCCGCAGGACTTCATTTAAGGGCGGGGGATTCATTCTGCTGACATCTTCCCCGGACTCTGTCTGAGGAACGGTCGGGACATTAATAGGGGCGTCTAAGGCATTGATATCCACAATACAGGAATAGCGATCCCGGCTCAGAAAATGACGGACCTCAAATTTATTGACATGCAGATTTATATCAGCTGTTAAGTGATCGTTTGCCGTACTGAGGCGTATGGAACCGACGATATCATTAGTGGGGCCGTTTTGAACATCACCTCTTGAGACCGGACCAAAATCAAGATGCAGGACGTTGACATCGTCCCGGCGCAGGATAACATCTGGCAGTTGGCCGCTGAAAGTGAAGACTAGGCGGTTATAGCCAGAAGTGGTTCCCAAAGCAATGTCTTTTAATTGGACAGGGTCAGCCAGTAGGGGGCCGGATTTTAGCCCGAAGGAACCTGTAACCAGTCCGACCAGTCCAAAAATCAGAAATATGTTCCGATATGTCCTCTGGCTTACCGACATATAATAATAATACAGCCTCCCATTAAAAAGGTCCACTTATATTATCGGCATTCGGTTATATTAATTGAATAAAAGAATAAGATAAAGTTATTTAGAAGGTTTATGTATATCAAAAAACCAGTTAGCTCCGAATTATTACTCCAGTTCCTGGGGGCTGTATTTTTTGAGTTTTTCCACCAGGGTAGTGCGGTTAACTGACAGACGCCTGGCCGCTTCATTTTTAACTCCCCCTGAAAGTTTTAAGGACGTTTTGATTAAGGCAGTCTCATAGGCGGCCACCAATTCCGGCAGATCAATGGGATCTTCTGGAAACAGGACTAATGGTTTAATCAGGTCCTGCAATTCCTGGTCCAAATTTTTCATCAAAATATCCGAGAAAGAGTCGTCTGCAGACCGGGGTTCAGGGGCTGATTCCGGCAGGCTTTGGGAGGGTCCGAAATTAGACTGGTACTCCGGCTCGGCCTCCTTCAGGACCTCGGCGGCCGGTTCTAAAAAGGCGGCCAGTTTCGGCAGAGGTTTGACTGCTCTGGCTCTTTCCAAAAGCCTCGGAGGCAGATCTTCAGCGGTTAAGACCGGGTTATCGGCTAAAATAACCATCCTTTCCAGCAAATTTTCCAGTTCCCTGATATTGCCAGGCCAGTGATAGTCCATAAGGATTTTTAAGGTTTCCGGGTCTATACCGGTTACCTGAGAATCCCGGCTTTGGCGAAGGCGCTGGAGAAAAAAATCAATCAGCAGAGGTATATCCTCGGAACGCTCCCGCAGGGGCGGAATCAAGAGAGGGATAACATTTAAACGGTAAAAAAGATCTTCCCGGAATCGGCCTTCGGCTACGGCTTTACTTAAGTCAATGTTGGTAGCCGTAATGACCCGGATATCCACTTCAATAGTCTTTTGACCGCCGACCCGTTCAAATTCTCTTTCCTGAAGGACCCTTAAAAGCTTTACCTGAAGCCGGGAGCTCATGTCTCCGATTTCGTCCAAAAAGATAGTGCCGCCGTCGGCCATCTCAAAACGGCCTATCCTTTCGCGGATGGCCCCGGTAAAAGCCCCTTTTTCATGGCCGAAAAATTCGGCTTCCAGAAGTTCTTCCGGAATAGCTCCGCAGTTAACCGGGATCAAAGGTTTATCGCGTCTGGGAGATGACTGGTGAATGGCCCTGGCTATTAATTCCTTGCCGGTTCCGCTTTCCCCCTGAATCATGACTGTGGCGTCGGACACGGCCACTTTTTCTATCAGGCGGAAGACTTTTCTCAGTTCCGAACTTTGGCCGATAATGGAATGGCCGGAGGATGAGACCCTAGCTTGAACCTGGGTTTGAGCTTTCGGGGCAGCCGGTTTTTTCTCATATTCTTCTATTGGTTCTAAAATATTATTCATTACCTTGGCCAGTTCCAAAGGATCCGGAGGCAGGTTTAAATAATCATAAAGTCCGGCCCGAAAAAGATCGGTTACCATTTTTAAGTCAAACCCTGAGCCTAAGCCTAAGATGCGGACTGAATCCGGCAGGTTCTGGACCGCCGCTAAAATCTTTTTTTCCGAACTGGTGGACAGGTCGTCTAAGTTCAAGACTAAGACTGAATATTCATCCTCACGTTCGGCCAACGCGGTTTTGGCCTCATCCATACTTGACAGCCGGTCGGTTTCCTCGCCCCGGTCCAGGCAGGCTCCGATGATAGTCTGAGCCAGTTTATTATTTTTGACTGCTACCAGAACCTTTTTCATCCGTTCTCCGGCGTCGAAACCCAGGCCGAGAAGCCGGGGAGGTAACGCCGCCTCCTTAAGTTTAGTTAAAAATAAAAGCGAACAATCCGTTTCTGTCCGCTATCTGAATCAGGCTGCCCGTTCTGCCTGTCTTCCGGTGCATCAGCTCGGGCCGTGTGCCCTGTCAGGAATCCAAATACGCATTTGGTTTTCGGCCGAAAGCCTCTGAGCCGGCAGGAACTCGCAAGCCGGGATCACTGATACTCTCTGCGTTCCAGAGAGGCCGTAATCAAAGATGACTTTTCTCTGCCTTAACACAGGCTGCCTGACCGGCGCAGACGGCATCTAAGGCCGTTTTCGGCGGTGCGTTCTGACAGAAGCAAACGCATTGTCTGCCTGTTTTTCCAGTCTGTACTTCTGAATCTTGCAGCTGCAGAAAGTCCCCAAGCTGTATTCTGACCCAGAAATCTCCGGTTTTTTTCTGTTTGCCGAGTCTGACTGTCCCGGCCGCCGAGTGCCTGACTTTGGCAATTGGCTGTAAAGAAGCCGGTACTCAGGGCCTTATGACGGAAAGACGGCGGGAGCCGGCCCTCCGGCGCCGGTGATAGGAACATTGATCAAGGCTTTAGGATATAAGCCCTGAGAAGGTTTTGGATCTCGAAAAAAAAGACAAGCCTTGACCTGAGGCTTTGACATTATCTTCCGGCAGACGGACCAGAGCCGCTCTGCTGGTCTTAATGCCCGGATCTGATTTCCAGGTCAGAGGCCGGCAACCGGACAGACGGCAGGACAGTCAATTATCCTGAACAGCTGCCGCTTGTGCCTTCTGGTTCGGCCTCTTGAGACGTAGGCCTGTTTACCGGCGCCTGGGTCAGGATGCTTCCGGTGCTTATCAAAACGAAAACCAAAATGCGAATCCTAAATAAATACCCTTACGAGTTGAACGACGAGTATTTATCTTATATGAACTATAATTATATTAAGGCATTATAGCAAGTTAGAGCCGTATAGCACCCCGGCCTGAGAAATCAGATCGGGTGGTTGCGATTTAAACAGTAAATATGATGAAAATGGAACTTTCAAGGAAAAAATATAGATAATAGTAAAACACCACCGCAGGTAAAAAATTAAATCCGGCTCTTCTTTAATTCCAATTGTCTTCTGAGATATAGTATGAGCTGTAATACGATTGTATATAATATTAAATTACTATATAATATAAAAAATTAGTTAATATATATTTATAAATTAATGTTATGACATGACTGACAGATAATAGATAAGACAGCTTAGTTTTTAGACATTTAATTTATTCTTTATCCTTGCTTAAGTTAAATGGTTCAGTGAATCCGAATAATTCGAATGCAGGCAGGGCTTTAGTTTAAATTATCTATGTGTTATGCTGATTAGCATAAGATCTCTATTTACGAAAGAAGTTCTAAAAGCCAGTTTGATAAAAATTCGTCCGGCCGGTTTAAATAAGCTTAGCCCGTCCGGGATATTTTTACAGGCGGCATTTTCAACTATTTATATAAAATAATAACTATATAAATTATATGATAGGGACAGTTAGTTAAATAAATATGCGCCAATCTAAAATTTGAAAAGAGATTATTGCCGCCAACGATAAAAAAAGATAGAAAAATATCTCATATATTGTGGTAGTTGTGAAAATTACACCAAGATTAAGTCTATTGAAATTATGAAATTTGTTTGCCATAATGGCAAAGAAAAGGATATAATAACAGCTGTTTTTTTGGACTCATTTTCGGCTTTCAGACCGTATTTATTCAAAGCGCCGTAAAACTATACAATCGTGTGGCCAGGAATATCAGACGCATTCCGAAAAACCCGGGGCTGAATTCAAATGCCTTAAAGCGGCTGTAAGAACTACGCCGGTCTGGTTTGTGCGCTAAATGTTTTTTGGTGGCCGGGCAGGCCGTTGTTTTTGGCTTCTGAGGATTAGATGTCAGTCTGCCGATAAAGCAGGACCCCATTCAGAGGAGAACAGGAACGGTAACTTTTCAGGCTCTGTGAAGATCCTCCGGCTTTAGGCGGGGGAGGATATCAGTAGGTGTCCGAGGCTTATAGCCCGTTAGTCATTTTTAAAGGAGTTCTTTCCTGGCTGTGTCCTTAAATCCGGCATCCAAACTGGTGGCCTTTTTGGGAAAAACTGTACTGGAGTCGGTCTTTCATCTGGGCCGCTACAGTCTTTTATCCCTGCGTTCCTTAATCCTGGCCATCATCCCGCCCTGGCGGCTTAGAACTGTCTTCCGGCAGATGGAACTGGTGGGGGTCAATTCCCTTTTTGTGGTAATCCTGACTGGCATCTTCACCGGAGCTGTTTTTACCCTTCAGGTCATTTACGGATTCCGGAGATTTTCGGCTGAGTCTATGGTCGGTCCCACAGTAGCCACAGCCATGACCAGAGAACTGGGCCCGGTTCTGACCTCTTTGATGGTCACCGGCCGGGTCGGCAGTGCCATGGCGGCGGAGTTGTCTTCTATGAAGGTCAGCGAGCAGATAGACGCTTTAACGGTCATGGGTGCGGATCCGGTAAAATATTTGATTTCGCCCAGAATTTTAGCCGGTATTGTCATGCTGCCGCTTCTGACAGCCGTTGCCGATGCAGTTGGGGTTTTGGGCGGTTATCTCGTTGCTATAGGCAAAGGTTTAGATCCGGGTCAGTTCGCTTCCCGGATTGAGGACATCGTGGTCATAGGAGATGTTTATAACGGCCTAATTAAGTCGGCGGTTTTCGGGTTTATCCTGGCTTCGGTCGGCTGTTATATGGGATTCTATACCAGAGGCGGGGCTGAGGGGGTTGGACGTTCGACGACTCACGCCGTGGTCTGTGCTTATGTGGCTATCTTAGTTGGCGACTTTATAATGACCGCCATTATGTTCTGAGAGCCAAAGGGCAGTTAATCCATGGCCGCGCCCACCATTGTGGTTTACAACCTGAAAAAAAGTTTCGGGGACCAGGAAGTATTAAAGGGCATTACATTTAAAATTCTGCCCGGGTGTATAAATTTTTTAATCGGCCGGAGCGGTGAAGGCAAGTCAGTTGTCTTAAAGCACCTGACCGGTCTGATGAGGGCCGACTCTGGGGAAATATGGTTCGATAATCTTGAACTGTCTGCGGCTCATCCCAGGGATTTGCAGGCATTAAGGCTCCAGATGGGCCTGCTGTTCCAGGACGGAGCGCTGTTTGATTCTTTAAGCGTTGGGGAAAATGTGGCTTTTCCCTTGTGGTTCCACCGAATCACCACAGTCAAAAAAGCTCAGGCCAAGGCGGAACAGCTTTTGGAAGAATTGGGACTGGCCGGTGCGGGCCCCAGAAAGGTCGTTTCTTTATCTACCGGTGAAAGGAAAAGGGTGGCTCTGGCCAGAGCTTTAGTCATGGAGCCGGCCATATTGTTTTTTGACGAACCGACAACCGGGCTCGATCCCTTGCTTTCCGGACAGGTAGACGAACTTATCGGACATGTTCAGAAAAGATCGGGCGCTACTGTAGTGGTTATAAGTCATGACATCGCGGCTACTTTGACTTTGGCGGATCAGGTTTCAATGATTTATGACGGGCAGATTATTGCGAGCGCCCCGCCGCAGGTTTTTAAGGTTGACCCCAATCCGGAAATTCAGAAATTTCTGGCCGGGGAACCGGCTTCCTGACCGGCTTTGGTTTTTGGGCAGACCAAAAACCAACGGTTAACACTGTACAGGGAATTATGTAAGATAATTCCCTGTACAGTGACTATCAACCAGAGATGTTAAATGTATAGCTCTTCTACGGAAATTAAAGTTGGCTTATTCGTTCTGGCCGCATTGGCCGTTGTGGTCTGGATGGCTCTGAGGCTGGGAGTTTTCTCCGGCTTTGGGAGCGATTATTACACTATCAGTGCCGTCTTTGATGAGGCCTCGGGCCTGAAAGTCGGTGTGGCCGTGGAAGTGGCCGGCATCAATGTTGGCCGGGTCGCCAATGTTTCCCTGTATGGCTCAAACCGGGCCTTAGTGACTATGGCTATTTTAAATAATGTCCATCTGTCCGATGACAGCCGGGCTGTGATCCGGGCTCAGGGGGTCTTGGGGGACAAGTTTGTGGAAATTTTTCCGGGCTCCTCGGCCGGGGCCCCTTTGACCAGCGGCGCGCGGATAGAAGAGACCGTTTCGGCAGTTGATATGTCGGAACTGATGGAAAAACTGGCTTCGGTGGCCGATGATCTGAAAATTTTAACCTCGTCTCTGACCAAAGACAACGGCGGTCAGGAACTTCGGGATATTGTAACCAATGTGCGGGATTTAAGTAAATCTTTAAAAGATTTAACCGAGGCTAACGGACCTGGCATCTCCAAAGCGGTGGAAAAACTGGGTACGGTGGCCGACAATCTGGTCAGTATCACTGATCGGATTAATAAAGGCCAGGGCTCTTTGGGCCAGCTGATAAACGATGACTCAGCTATCCGCGAGTTACGCTCGACCATGGCCAGTATCCGCCAGATTACCGATAAAATCGGCAGCGGTGAAGGCACTTTAGGCCGCCTGGTCAATGACGAAACTACAGTCGATAAAATAGATCAGGCTTTAACCGGGATTAATAATTATTTGGAATCAGCCGATTCTTTACAGGTGACTGTTGATTACCGGGCCGACTGGATGACCCGTTATGATTATTTAAAGAGTACGGTCGGCATAAAGCTCCAGACTTCTCCTTACCGCTATTACCTGTTAGGAGTTACGGGGGACTATTTTGGGAATTACTCCAGGACGGACTATACTTTAAACGGCCAGGACTACCGGCGGGAAAACCGGGACCGGGGAAAACTTAAGTTCAATGCCCAGATTGCCCAGCGGTTTTACGATGCGGTCATCAGGGGCGGTATTTTTGAATCCGGAGCCGGTCTGGCTTTAGACTACTATCTGTTGGATGACGCTCTGCTTCTGACTATGGAAGCTTTCTCCGGCGACTTTGACCACAATCCCCATTTAAGGGCCATGGCCAGCTACCGATTCTGGAAATACTTCTATATCGGTGCCGGGTACGACGACTTTATCAGTGACCTCCACAGGTCCTCGCCGTTCTTCAGTTTTGGCTTCTCTTTTACGGATGACGATCTCAAGCAGTTGTTCAAGGGTGCCTCATCTTTTATTTCCAAATAAAAGGCAGAATCCGGGGCAAGTGGAATTGGGCTTGATTTTAGGTTAAAATTAAATAAGTAAGATCGTGATTTTTGGCACCGGCCGGTCACGATGGCTGAAAGGCGTTTTTCCCCAGTGCCGGATTATGGACTCTTGATTTTATGACCGATGAAGTGACTACAGCCAAAACTCCGATTGTAATGGTAGTTGATGATGAAGTTTTAAACTTAAAACTCATCACTGCTATGCTCAAGCCCCAGGGATATACAGTTATCCAGGCCAATGACGGAGAAGAATGTCTGGAAAAAGTCCGGCAGGTAGTTCCGGATTTGATCCTTTTAGACATAATGATGCCTAAATTAAATGGCTTTGAAGTAGTCAAGGAGCTGAAAGCGGAAGAAAAATACTCTTTAATTCCCATAGTTATGGTCACTGCCCTGCAGGATGTCAATGATCGGGTTAAAGCCTTGGAAGTGGGCGCGGACGATTTTTTGACCAAGCCTGTAGACCGGATGGAATTGAGGGCCAGGGTCAGATCTCTTCTTAAAGTTAAGGCTTATAATGACCATATGGTCAATTACCGTCAGGAGCTGGAATCGGAGGTCCGGCGAAGGACGGTGGAGATTCAGGAAACGAACCTGAAGCTGGCCAAAGCCCATGAAAAACTGCGGGGCGCTTCTTTGGAAACAATTTTCCGGTTATCCAGAGCTGCGGAATTTAAAGACGAAGATACCGGGGCTCACATTATCAGTATGAGCCGGATTTCAGCCCGGATTGCCGAGAGAATGAACTTGTCCCCGGCTACGGTGGAAAGCATCCTTTACGCCTCGCCCATGCACGATATTGGCAAAATTGGCATACCGGACCGAATCCTTCTGAAAAACGGGCCTTTAAATGAAGAAGAATGGACCATTATGCGCCTTCATACAGTATACGGGGGCAAAATTCTGGAAAATTCCGACATTGGTTTTTTAAGGCTGGGCGAAGTGATTGCCAAAACCCACCACGAAAAGTTTGACGGTTCCGGGTACCCCAACGGCTTAAAGGGCCGGGATATCCCCCTAGCCGGCCGGATAGTGGCCGTGGCCGATGTCTTTGATGCTTTAATGTCCAGAAGACCGTACAAAAAGGCCTTTACCATGGAACAGGCTCTGACCATTATTCTGGAAGGTCGGGGCCGCCATTTCGATCCAGAGGTAGTGGACATCTTTTTAACCGACATTGACGAAGTGCTCAGAATCTGGAATTCCAGTCAGGCTGAACACAGCAGTGAACTTTCGGATACTTTAAAGGCCAGCGCCGGCAGATAAGTTTTTTCCTGAGGTTTCCGGCCTTACGGCCTTTTTTTTTATCTATAGTTTTTGATAGTCTTGATTAATATCAATAAAACTGCGCTTAAAAATTATTTTTTTGGGTTTTCATCGGGCCGTCAGGCGTAAGTGTCAGTCAGCCCAGCTGAAGCAGGGTTCTGGCAGGATTCCTGGATTGACCCTGGAAACGGTTTACCGGCTTGCTGCGTTTTTCTTAGGTTTAGACTGCAGAGGTGTTGCAAAAATTCAGCCCTCCTGAAGTCTGGGGCTCATGACAGGCTAAGGGCAGGTTTGAGACAGGGCAGGCCGCAGCAGGTCAAGATTCGGTATCCCTCTAAACTTTGGGCTTGGATGACGTCTGCGCTGGGCAGGTTTCCGGCGCTTCTGACCCGGAAAAACTGCCGCTGCTAATCACCTTTCAGGCCGCAGTGTGTATCAGCTGAACCGGCTTGCGGTTACGTCCGGCTCAGAGGCTGTCGGCCTGGGACCAAAAGAGTATTTGGGTTTCGAACCGGAGACCTGGTCCGGGCTGATGTGCTGGAAAACAAGCGGCTCTGCATTCACCCCTGACGAGCGGCCCCGGACTTACGGTTCTTTTAACGGGCCAAAGGCTCATGGACCGGCTGCTGTTTCCTAAAAATATGGCCGCCAGATTCAGAGAGCGGATGGATACTACTGATACTTCGTTTATAATTTAAAGTTAACTAAGGAGGCGGCGTTTCCTCCCCGGCCTGTTGGCCGGGGTTTTCTTCGCCGAAGATCGGATGAATTTTTTGCGTCTTTACTTTATCCGGCACGGTCAGACAGAAAATTACCAGAACTACCCTTTTAACGGTTGGACCAATGTTATGCTGACCGATGAAGGCCGCAGGCAGCTGGACCAGGCGGTGGAGGCCCTCGCGGGCACGGAAATCCAGGCCGTCTATTCCAGCGATCTAAGCCGGGCCGCATACGGCGGGCTGGCTCTGGCTCGGCAGTTCGGTTTGACTCTGACCGCCACCGGGACTTTTCGGGAGATTCATTTCGGAGACTGCGAAGGCCTTATGTGGTCGACAATTCAGGAAAAGTATCCCGATGTCGCCGAAAAGATCATCCATCCGGACAAAGAAGTCTCTTTTCCCGGCGGCGAAAGTACGGAAACATTCCGGAAAAGAATCAGCAAGGCTTTAGGTCAGCTTATTGAAGATCATCCTACCGGTCAGGTGGCCTTAGTGGCCCACGCCGGGGTCGGCCGGGCTATTCTGGCAGCTCTTTTGGATCTTTCCTTAGCCTCCATGTGGTCTATTCACCAGGATTTTGCCTGCCTGAATGTGGTGGACATTTATCCCGAAGGCGGCTGTCAGGTACGCCTTATTAACGGTTATTTAGGCCCCGAGGGCTATTATCAGGCCGGTCCGGGTTTTGACCGGATAGCCCGAGTTTAGGCGGCTTAGTCAATATAAAGGTTTGCATATGAGTGTGGACGGCGATGAAATTAAAGAAATCCACGGTCCGGACCACCCGGAGTCGGTGGGCTGGACCAAATCCCAGAAAATGGAGTTGTTTGCCGATCCGGATAACCCTTTGACTTTAGAGGCCGGCTGGGTAATCGGTCCGATTGAGTCTGAGTATGAAACGTACGGAAAATTAAACGATTCAGCCTCCAATGCCGTCTTAATCTGCCACGCCCTGACCGGCGACGCTCACGCAGCCGGTTGGGATTCCAATCCAGTCGGACCACTTCGGGAATACCGCAAAAAAAAACCCGGCTGGTGGGATACCATGATAGGGCCGGGCAAAGCCATTGATACCAGCCGGTTTTTTGTCATATGCATAAATGTTCTGGGCAGCTGCTACGGCTCGACGGGGCCGTCGTCCGTTAACCCTGAGACCGGTCAGCCCTGGGGTCTCAGGTTTCCGGTGGTCACGGTCGGCGATTGGGCCAGGGTCCAGATGGAGCTGCTGACCAGGCTGGGTATCTACCGGCTGAGAGCCGTCATAGGCGGTTCCATGGGCGGGCAGATTGGTTTGGAGATGGCTTTGGCTTACCCCGACCGGGTCCGAAGTATGGCCATCCTTTCGGCCGGCCATCGGGTTACCACTCAGGGTTTGGCGTTTAACGCCGTCGGCCGGCATGCCATCATAAATGATCCCAATTTTAAAAGCGGCGACTATTATCTGGGGCCGCCGCCTTTGAGCGGTTTGGCCGCCGCCCGGATGATGGCCCAGATTACCTATCTGTCCGAAGAGAGTATGGGGAACAAGTTTGGCCGGAGATTAAGAGGCAAGGACAGTCCGGACTTTACCCTGACCGGGATTGAGTTTGAGATGGAGAGCTACTTAAACCATCAGGCTGAGAGCTTTGTGGCCCGCTACGATGCCAACAGCTACCTCTACATCACCAGGGCCATGGATTACTACGAGGCCGCCGAAAAATGGGGTTCAGGCGATCTGGCTAAAACAGCGGCCCGGATAAAAGCCAAAACTATGGTCGTCTCATTTTCCTCGGACTGGCTTTTTCCTCCGGAACTGTGCCGGGAACTGGTCTCGGCCATGTGCCTGGCCGGCTGTCCGGTCAGCTATGTCAATATACCTTCCCGTTACGGACATGACGCTTTTTTAGTGGAAACCGAAGCGGTCAGAAGACTCATCAGGATATTTCTTAAGGACTAAAACATCATGGTGGATGACATTTACCGCTTTCCGGAAGGCGACCTGACCAGGGCCGAACTGGTGGATCTGGCCATGACCCATCTTTTGGGCAAGCTCCGGGACGAATATAAGGAAAGTCCCAGGCCAGAGACCTCAGTCGTCCGGCGCCGCTGGCAGGATCGGGTAATTTTAGGGGAAATTGTGCCCGGGTCCACAGTTTTGGATTTAGGCTGCGGCCGGGGTGAACTTATGGGCTGTTTGATCGGCGAGATGGGGGCCAAAGGTCAGGCCGTAGAAGTTGACCCCGAGGCGGCTATGGCGGCCATGGAATTGGGAGTGCCGGTTCTGAACCTGGATTTAAACGAGGTTTTAGGCGATTTTCCGGATTCCAGTTTTGATTATGTGATTCTGGAAAGTACGCTCCAGACATTAAAGGCCCCTTTAAAAGTCATGAACGAAATTTTGCGGGTTGGCCGGAGGGGTATAGTTTCTTTTCCCAATTTCGGCCACTGGCGTGTCCGCCTCGATCTGGCTGTCCGCGGGAGGATGCCGGTCACTCAGGGCCTGCCGTACGGGTGGTACGATACTCCTAATATTCACCTTTTTACGTTGTCGGATTTTTTTGATTGGTGTAAGGAAAGTCAGGTCAAAGCCGATCCGGGGTTTGCTCTGGCCGACGGACAGATCCAGCCTCTGTCCGAAGAAAGTAATATTTCAGCCGAGGAGGTGCTGGTTTTTTTAGAAAAGGCCTAAAATCAAAATATTATTAAGAGCCGGAAATAAATTGTCGGGAGCGAAAAGTTTTTTTCCATTTTGTTCCCTCTAGCTCTTGACAGGTTAAAATTTAAGGCTTATTATACTTTTCAGATGCTTGCCACCAAAAGTATCTGAATGAAGGCACCTTCAAATTTTTGGGGTGCCTTTTTGTTTTACCGTGAAATATACCCCCAAGCCCGCTTCCTATTCAGCAGGTTAGCCTGTTTTAAGGACAAAACTGCCCTCTCCGAGTTTGGAGGACCCGGTTAAATTGTCATATCTGTGCTTATCAGCCGCGTTTCAAGTCAAATTGGAGTCAGCGAAGTACGGTTTTTTACCGGAGTCGGCCAAGCAATTTTCAGGCTGCTTTGACTTCCGGACTGGCGGCCTCTTTTTTAGGCCGGCCTCTTTTACGTTTGACCGGACCGTTTTCCGGCTGCCGTGCTTCCGGCTTGATCAAGCATCTTTTTGGGTTGGGCCCCTCATTTTTGGGCTCTGGCAGATCATGACCGGCTGCCGGCTTAGTTGCCCTTATTTTTGTTCCATAAGGCTCTGAAGATGCTGCAAAGCTGTACTTTTCAATTATCTTTTATAGTAATTTTTATAAAATATAGTTTATATTTTTAAACAATGCTTAATGAATATAAATAAATTTGTTTAAGTCTGAATATCCAAATTTGAGCTTAGAGCATTGGCTTGCTGTAAGGCTAAAAAAGTTGAAAAAAATCTTGCGTCCCAGGTTTTTCTGTGATAGAATCACAGATTCGGGAAGAAGGCCAGAAATTTTTGGCCAGGAGGTTAAAATGTCGCGTATTTGTCAGCTTTGCGGTAAAACTCCGCAGAACGGCCATAATGTTTCCCATGCCAACAACAAGACCAAGAAAATTTGGCGTCCCAACCTTCAGACAGTCCGTCATCTGGAATCAGGCCGGGTAAAGAAAATCCGGGTCTGTACCAAGTGTATAAAGCAGGGTCTGGTCAAAAAACCGGCCCCCAGAGATTTAAGTCTGGTGATTAAAAGTCAGTAGCCCTTTCCGGCCTTAGAAATATTCTTCCAAAACCTTTTTCCCGGTTACGATAAAGCCCCGGGGAAAAGGTTTTTTAATATAATATTTCCGAATCCAGGGGAGGGAGCATTTCCTGCTCAAAGACCGGATGGCCTAAATAGCCCAGAGACCAGCTGACATCATCATTATTGGCCACATCCAGTAAGCTGATGGTTTTTTTGGCCTGTTCCAGTTCGGCTTTCAGGCGGTCCCTTTCCCCGGTGATTACCACCAGACTGGCTTCCCGGCTGGCCAGCTGTTCCATATAAACTTTGGCCTCAGCCTGAGCCGCCAGAGCCGCCTGCTGGGCCTGAGTCACCTGCCGGGCCTGAGTGTTTAACCGGTTATTGTCCTGAGTTAAAGATGTGTTAGCCGACTGGAGTCTAGAGACTTCGCTGTCACGGTTTTTTAAAGCTTCCTCGCCGCTGGCCACTTTGGCGGTCGCGTCTTTTAAGCTGGAGTTTAAACCGTCAACTTTCGAGTTAAGGTCTCGGGCCTGATTTTCCAAGGAGGTGATCTGGTCCCGAGCCTGATTCAGTTCCTGGGATAACTTTTCTTCCTGGCTGACTGCGCCCCGCCAGAGGATTATTGTAACTATCAGTCCCACAGTCAAGAGGGGGGAAATGACCAGAGCCAATATTTTCATCCGAATCTTCGGCGCAGAAACCCCGGCCGAAAGGCTAGGGAGGAAACGCCGCCTCCTTAAGTTTAGTTTAGTTTAAATTAGAACCGAAGTGTCCGAATCCTTAAAAAATGCCCTCTACGGGTTGAATAACGGGTCTTTTGAGACCGCTGTCATTTGGAAATTTTTCCGCCGAAGTTAGGTCCCGGCCCGCCTTAAATCATGGCTTTTCCTGAGCCGAAACTTCAAGAGGGCGGAGTTTCAAAAGCAGCCGCTGCAGGTCTGAATCTACGGAAATCATAGCGTGTCGGTTACCGTTTTCCCTGGTCAGTCCAGGTCTCTTGCAAGCCCCCGGCTTCAGCTAGGGGGTGACTGGCCTAAACCTCCGGATAAAGGTTTCCCAGAAGGCGGGAATAGATTAGAACTTAACATCAAAGGTTATCCTTGAAAGCAGGACTAATAGTTCTTAGCTATTTATACCATAAAAGAGAGTTAAATTCAAAGCTGGAGTAATTTATCAAATTATAGGATTATCCGGTGAAGATAGAACTGTCCCAGCATCTGGGCTACTGTTTTGGCGTTCGCCGTGCCATGGATCTGGCCTTTCAGAATCTGGCTAAAAGAAACGGTCCGGTCTACAGCCACGGCCCTCTAATTCATAATAAGCCCGCCAGGGAACTTCTGGCCGGCAAGGGTTTAAAACTTTGGCCGGGGCACGATGATTCCGGGCGGGCTACGGTCATAATCCGGGCTCATGGTCTTCCCCCGGTTGAAGAAGAGGATTTAAGAGTTCAAGGAGTTAAGGTCGTTGATGCCACCTGTCCCAAAGTAGCCGGAGTTCAAAGGCTGGTTCAGAAACAGGCTGCCGAAGGCCGTCAGGTTTTGATATGGGGGTCGGCCGGACATCCGGAAGTTGAGGGTTTGCTGGGCTACGCCGCCGGCCGGGGAGTGGTTTTTGGCCGGCCTGAGGATGTTTGCAGTCTTCCGGATTATGGCGGGGTATTTTTAGTGGCGCAGACGACCCAGGACCACGATGAATGGCCCGAGGTAATTAAAGCCGTGCTTGCCCGATGGCCTCGGGCCGGCTACAGGGATACAATATGTAAAGCTACGATTAACCGGCAAAGGGAGGCTATCAGACTTTCTGAAGAAGCCGACTTGCTGGTGGTCGTCGGGGGGCGGGACAGCGGAAATACCAAAAGACTGGCCGCTTTAGCCGGGCGGGGCGGAAAAATAACTGTGGCCGTGGAGGGACCGGAAGAACTGGAGGCTTTAGATATCCGGGAAATTAAAACTCTCGGACTTCTGTCCGGAGCCTCTACTCCCATCTGGCAGATCAGGGCTGTCCTCCAAAGACTGGAGGCTTTGGGCCGGCATAATGAATTTAATTTGTCCGGCTTTTTCCGGCGTCTGTTTCGGGCTTTGGCTTTATCCAATATCTACGCCGGTTTAGGGGCCGGTCTTTTAGGATGGGCTATTTCTGTATGGGGCGGTTACCCCATGCCGGATATTTTTTTCGGACTGTCGTTTTTTTATGTTCAGGCTATGCATTTATTAAACGGCTTTCTGGACCGGGAATCTGCCCGGTATAATGATCCTGATCGGGCTGTATTTTTGCGCCAATACCGCTTGCCGTTAATGGCCGCCGGGATCTGGTCCTTAATTCTGTCCCTTTCCGCCGCCTACTTAGCCGGATCTTTAGTTTTAATGCAGCTTATAATCCAAAGTTTTTTAGGTTTATTTTACGCCGTGCGCTGGCCTTTTTCAGTGGCCGGTATACGCAGGCTGAAAGACCTGCCTTTGTCCAAAACCCTGTCCATCAGTCTGGGCTGGGCGGCTCTTTTGGTTTTGCCGCCCGTTTTAGCCCAACCGCCTTTAATTGCCCGGACCTGGGCCGGTGCCGGGCTGGTTGCGCTCATGGGCGGGGCGGTTTTTTTAAATGTGCTGGCCCGGACCATGCTCATGGATCTTCAGGATGCCTACGGTGACCGGCTTTTTGGCGACACGACTGTGGTGACTATTTTAGGCCAGAGAGGAGCGGCCCGTTTACTTAGAGGTCTTTTAATAATATGGTCAATGTATCTCCTTTTAGCTTATATAGTTTGCGGGCGGCCTCCTGTTATAATCTGGCTGTGGCTGGCCGGACCGGTCTATAATCTGGTCATAGCCCATCTGTTTTTCCGGAATCCCGGCCTTCGGGGATTTCAGTTTGATTTAATGGTTGACGCCCAATTTATTTTTTCCGGAGCAGCGGCGGCGTGTCTGTGGTTTCTGTCATAATCCCGACTTATAACCGGGCTTTTTGCCTGACCAGGGCCGTTAATTCGGTTTTAGGCCAAAAAGGGGTTGATACAGAGCTGATTGTGGTGGACGACGGCTCAACCGATGAAACGGCCGGAATCTTAAGACCTCTGGCCGACGCCGGCCGGCTGATCTTAATTTCCCAATCTAACCGGGGCGTAGCTGCGGCCAGAAACGCAGGTCTTAAAAGAGCCACCGGGGACTATGTGGCCTTTTTAGACAGTGATGATGAATATTTGCCAGGAAAATTAGAGGCGCAGGTTCTGGATATGGCGGCCAGACCCCAGTTTTCAGTCTCCCAGTGCCGGGAGATTTGGTTCCGGGGCGGAGTCAGAGTCAATCCAGGCCGAAAACACGAGAAAAAACAGGGGTCCATCTTTTTGGAATCAGTCCGGTTGTGCTTAATCAGTCCTTCGGCCGTTATTATCCGGCCGGAGATTTTTAATGAAATCGGTTATTTTGACGAAGATTTCCCGGCCTGCGAAGATTACGAACTTTGGCTTCGGCTGACCTGCCGGTTTCCGATCGGCCTTTTGGATCGCGGCCTGGTTATCCGCTGCGGAGGGCGGGACGATCAGCTCTCCGGCCAGTGGGGGCTGGATTTTTATCGGGTAAAAGCTTTAAAGAAGATTATATGCTCAGGCTTATTAAGTTCGAGTCAGGCTGAGGCGGCGGCTGAGGAGATGGCCAGAAGACAGCGGATTTATGAAAACGGCTGCTTTAAAAGGGGAATGGCAGTGCCGGAATATTAATATATATCCGGGCGGTTCAGATCTTTTAAAGACACCGGGAAAAATAAAAGCCGGAATAAATCCGGCTTTTATTTTTGGAGTTGTTCAGAAACGAGGCAGAAACAAATTAGAACTCAAAATCGTCGTCAGAATCCATGGGAATAGCTTTGCTGTTGGCAATAGCCGGTTTTTTTAAATTAGGCGGAGCTATAGCCTGAGGCGCTTTAGTCAGCCGGGGCGGGGCGGCGGCCGTCATACTCTGGTTATGGCCGTGAACAATGCGGGACATCTGGTCAACGGCGCTCATTAAGTTGCCGGCCTGGACCGAGAGGTTAGAGGCCGCGCTGGCCGATTCCTCAGCCGAAGCCGCGTTGGTCTGGGTGACTTTATCCATCTGGTTCATGGCTGTGGTGATCTGAGTGATGCCCTGGGACTGCTCTTTGGAAGCTTCAGCCACCTCAGAGACCAGCTGAGCCACTTTAGCCGCATGGGCCGAAACAGTCTTGAAGTTCTCGGAAGTGGAGTTGACCATCTCAGAACCGGAATTAATGTTGGAGATGGTGGCGGCAATCAGGTCAGCCGTATTTTTGGCTGCGTCGGCGCTGCGGATAGCCAGGTTCCGGACTTCATCGGCCACGACGGCGAATCCGGCGCCGGCTTCACCAGCCCGGGCCGCTTCCACCGCTGCGTTTAAGGCCAGCAGGTTAGTCTGGAAGGCGATCTCATCAATGGTTTTAATGATTTTACCGATTTCGTTGCCGGAAGTGGCGATATGATCCATAGCCGAAATAACGTTGGTCATGCTGTTTTCGGCTTTGGCCACAGCATCGGTGGCCTGACCCATTAAAGCGTTGGCTTCCATAGCGTTATCGGAATTGCGCTTGGTCATGGAGGAAAGCTCTTCCAAAGCCGCGCTTGTTTCTTCCAGGGAAGCGGCGTTTTCGGTGGCTCCTTCGGCCAAAGTGTTGGAGGCCGAGGACAGTTCGCCAGAGGCGGCGTCGACTTCCTGGGCGCCCTCAGCCAGAGCGGCGATGACCCGGTTAACAGGCAGCGTAATGTTACGGGTAATTAGGATGGCCAGGACAGCGCTCAGAGCAATGGCGAAAAGGCCGCCGATCATCATGGTCATGAAGGACTTGGTCAGAGAGCTGTTGGTGGTGACAGCAAAATCATTGGCCAGTTCGGTCATGGCGTCGGACAATTGAGTAATGGTGTCAAGGGCCAGATTCCTGGCTTTGACCCGGACTTCTTTGTCGTCCATTAAATTGACCATGGTCTGGTGCATGCTGGTGACCGCCGACTGGGATGTCTGAGCTGCGTCAACAATAGCCGTAATCTGGGTGCGGCTGTTGGAGGCTGTGGTCTCGGCTAAAAGAGCCCGGGCATCATTGATTACTTTGGCGATTAAATCCACCGAGGTGGCCATGTATTTAGGATCCTGATAATAAAGGCCCCGCAGAATATTGATGTAATAATCATCGGCCGAGTCCTTGATGGCTATGGCTTTGGACAGGCGGTCGGTCATTTCCCGGAAGGCTTCAATGTCATTGGAGCCGGCGGATGACACCAAGGACAGCATCTGACTGAGCTGGTCATTGCGGAAGGCTGCCACCGACTCGCCCAAACGCTGATAAGCGTTCAGGGCGGCAGTTCGGTAGTCAGTCAGGGTCTTCATTAAAGGCGGCAGAAGATTGGCCTGGGCCTGGAAGATTAAATAGTCCTTTTCGGCCTGGGCCGACAGATCCCGGACATTCTGGTTGTTGGCGGCCAGACCCTGACGGATAAGATTTCTAATGTCCCCGAAGGCGTTGACCGTAGCGGAATCGTACTTGTTGTAGTCATTCAGCGCCCCCTCGCTGGCGGAAAAACTGAAGTCCAGGACGTTCAGACTGGATCTTGTGCCGGAAGCTAAGGCCAGAGCGGCCTTGTCATTGCCGGGCATGATTTTGTTGCGCAGGTCGTCGGTTTGTCCTTGGACAGAGACCAGGGAATAGATGACTATCCCGGTGATCAGGACAAAAATTAAGCATGTGGCTGTAAAACCTAAAATAATCTTTGTTCCCAGTTTCATCACAACTCCTTCAGAGTCCATAAAAAAGTCATGGACCTTCCGAAACCAAAAAAATTATAGATAACAGTCAAATAGGCCTGACTGTGAACCGTGAACCAGAAAAAGCAGGAAAAACACGCCCCCAAAAGGGCAGTCATAGAGCAGAAAAAGACATCAATCACAAGTGGATCAAAGTTTTCTGACAGTTTAGAACAAAATTACCTTCTTAGCAACTGAATATTGAATTAAATGGACTGAGTTTCTTCTCAAGTCAACATAATGTGGCTTTGATAAAAGCCGGGGGCCATATTTTGACAAACAAAAATCAAATCTCAGGCCTCAGGAGGCCTTAATCCTGACTGGCGGCACCTGAAATTTTAAGCAGCGGAATTATGGATTGATAATATATAAAATAAATTTTATAATTAAATTTATAAAATATATATTTGATAAAAACATATAGTAGATTAAATTTTAGATAAATAATCAAAAATATATAAAAATTTATTAATTAACTAGTTTATTTAACCAGGCAGGCAGATTATTTCAAGATAATCAAAGAAAATTTAATGAAAAACACCTCCTAAGACCGGCCTTTGAAGGGTTAATTAGGTAAAACATCTAATAGCAAAAAAACGAACCGGGTCAAAAAAATTATAAGGTGAAAATTATTAAATTAACAGTTTATTGACATAAATAAGATGTTTTTATCCTCGGCCGTGGCTTATTTGGCCAAACAATGAAAAGTTTGGCCGGTTTTTAGTTTTCCTGAGAAGCCGGCAAGCGGTGCCTGCAGCTAAACCGGGCGGCCCGTTATCTTTGAAAATGTCTCTGCGGCGTATTTGGCCGGGGCCGGCTGATAAAAAGGGACCATACGATTCAGGCCAAAAAAACCCCGGGCGGGCCGGGGTTTACATATCTGAGACCAGAATATCTTAAAACTCAAAATCATCGTCACCGTCCATGGGCAGGGCCTGGTTTATTTTAGCGGCCGGTTTTTTTAAAGCTCTCTGGCTTTTGGGGGCCGGCTTGGAGGCTGAAGTTCTGGACTGGGCCCCGGAATTGCCGTGACCGTGAACAATCAGGGTCATGTTGTCCACCGCGTTCATCAGGTTGCCGGCCTGGACGGACAGATTGGATGCCGCGCTGGCTGATTCTTCAGCCGAGGCGGCGTTGGTCTGAGTGACTTTGTCCATCTGGTTCATGGCAGTGGTGATCTGGCTGATGCCCTGGGACTGCTCTTTGGAGGCCTCGGCCACTTCGGACACGAGCTGGGCCACTTTAGCCGAGTGAGAAGCCACAGTTTGAAAGTTTTCGGAAGTGGAGTTGACCATCTCGGAGCCGGAATTGATGTTGGATATGGTGGCGGCAATTAAATCGGCCGTATTTTTAGCTGCGTCGGCGCTGCGGATAGCCAGGTTCCGGACTTCATCGGCCACGACCGCGAATCCGGCGCCGGCCTCACCGGCCCGGGCCGCTTCCACAGCTGCGTTCAAGGCCAGAAGATTAGTTTGGAAGGCAATTTCGTCAATGGTTTTAATGATCTTCCCAATTTCATTTCCGGAAGTGGCGATGTGGTCCATGGCCGAAATAACATTAGTCATGCTGCTTTCGGCTTTAGCCACCGCTTCGGTCGCCTGGCCCATCAAAGCGTTGGCCTCCATGGCGTTATCGGAATTGCGCTTGGTCATAGAGGAAAGCTCTTCCAGAGCCGCGCTCGTCTCTTCCAGGGAAGCCGCGTTTTCCGTGGCCCCTTCGGCTAAGGTGTTGGAGGCGGAGGACAGTTCGCTTGAGGTTGCGTCAACTTCCTGGGCTCCCTCGGCCAGGGAGGCGATGACCCGGTTAATGGGCTTGGTAATGTTGCGGGTCAGAAAGACGGCTAAAATACCGCTAATGATGATGGAAAGGATGGTCCCGGTAATCATGGCGGAAAAGGAATTGCCCAGGGATTTCATGGTCTCGTTGGCAAAAGCTTCGGTCAGTTCGCTCATGGCATCGGACAGCTTGGTGGTGGTCTCCAGAGTCTGGTTTTGGGTTTTGGTTCTTAATTCTTTGTCTTTATTGAACTGGACCATCTCATCGTGGAGATTGGAGAAGGCATTGAAGCAAATCTGGCCCTGCTCTAAAATCCGGGTGATGGCCTGTCTGTTCGCTTCCTGAACCGTGGTGGCCAGAAGTTCCTGACCGGTTTCCAGAAGCTTTTTGCCTGTGTCCATGGAGGCGGACAGATAATCGGGATTCTGGTAGTAAAGGCCCCTAAGCATGTTGATATAAAAATTAGTGGCATGATCGGATATGAGCATGGATTTTTCTAACTGAGTGATCCGGTGTCTGAGGCCGCTCAAGTCGGCCAAGTCGGCCGACTGGGTGGCATCGGCCAGAAGCTTGGCTTGGTTAGCCAGGAACTGGTTCACCTCTTTGGACAAGGCCGTATAGGCCTGGAGGGCGGTCGTCCGGTTTTCGACGATGCTGGACATCTGAGCTGGCAGAAGTTTCGACTGGGATTGAAAAGCCAGATATTCCCGCTCGCTTAAAGCTACCAGATCCCGGAAAGAAGGGTTATTGGCCGCCAGGCCCGCTTGGATCAGTTTTCTGATGTTCTGGAAATAGTCGACCGTAATCTGGTCAAACTTTTCGAACTGCTTAACGGAGTCCTGATTGTCGGAATAGCTGAAATCCAGAATATACAGTCCGGCCCTGGTGGTGGAGGCCAGAACATCGGCGGCCAGGTCATTGGCGGGCATGATTTTTTCCTGGAGGTCCCGGGTCTCTCTTTGGACCCCGGTCAAAGAAATTATGGTCACGCTGATAATTATGATAAATATGGCACAGATAGCCACAAAGCCCAGGATTATTTTCGAACCAAGTTTCATCTCTGCTCCTCTTATGAGCACGCTGCCGTGGTATTGGAAAAGATAACTTACAATGGTCTCCCGGGGTCATGGACCCGCCGGGGGCAGACTGTAAAGGGCCGGTAAGGAATTTAGCCTCCCATGGAAATTAACCCATAAAGGGGTATCTAAGATAAGATACAATACCTAATTAACAACGTAAAGTGTCCGAATTTTAAAATTATAAATGCAGCAAATTGTGGCACAAAATATTATATTTTTGGTAAAAGAAGGAAAATATGACTAAAACTTTTTTTCGTGAATTGGACCTGCCGGCCGCGGCTGGGAGACTGGATTGGGTCGGGCTCAGAGCGCCCGAAAAAGTAATTAGGCCCAAAAAATGGATCCTAAGTCACTATGCATAATGGCAAAATACATGCTAAAAGTCAAGGAAAGTTTTATCAGGTAAGGCTGAAGATGACTTGCGCAATTAAAAATAAGAAAGGAATTTTTTTAATGAAGACGGCTTAAATAGTAAATTCACCGGTCTAAATTAGTCAGGAAATGAGACAAGGCGGAGTGACTTAGGTCAGAACATTATCGGGAAAAACGTCCGGAATTTTAGGCTCCGGATTATCCAAAGGTATTCTCATCCGTTCAAAAAGGTCCAGAACCTTCGGCAGGTCAGGCAGATTCCGGCCGGCTAAAAGCTTTCTGGTCTGGACGTGAACCAGAATTTCTTCCTGGGCTCTTTGGGGACTGTCGAGGGAAAAAAGCTGAAAAAACCGGATGAACCGGGAAACGTGGATAAATTCGTGGGTTACGATGTAGGTCAGTAAAGTTAAGAGCGGAACGGACTCTCTTTGGGCGGCCTGTAAAATATTAGGGTCATAAAGGCAGACCCGGTAAAAATCCGGGTTCCGGCTTTTTAAGACCGTCTCCCGGCGATAGCATAAAACCTGAGCCAGAACATCGGGCACCACTTCCGAGGGGGCCAGGTCGGGATAATGGCGCACATCGACCGGCCACTGCTTAAAATTAGTCAGGTCAAGCTGAAACTCTTCCGAGACCAGGTCGCCGGCCAGATGGGCGGCCTGGTCTAAAGTGACTAAATGAGCAGGGCTAAAACAGGCGGGCATACTCCTATTTCCCCCAAAGAACCTGGGCTCTTTGGTTTAAAAGCCCAGGTCCTCATTAACTAAAAGGACGTGGATGCGGCCTATAGGAAAAGACCTTTCCACCACGCTCCAGACTCCGCAGATCCGGCCCTCCCCCTGGCAGTCATGGCAGCGTCCGACTCTGGCGCAGGGGGTAGGGGTATTTAATCGCATGGCATTTAAGGGCGCGGCCACAGTTTTGATCCGGGCCCTGGCCTCATCTAAATTTTGGCAGATTTTATTGCGGCCGACTATGAGAGCCACTTTGTGAGGCCCAAAAGAAATGCCGGCCACCCGGTTGCCGAACTTGTCAAGGTTTACGACCAGACCGTCAAAAGTGACCGCATTGGCAGAGGCGATATAAAGATCGGTCAGAAGGCACTGCCGGCTCATCTCCTGGCGTTCTTCCGGGTTCAGCTTGGGGTTGTTGCGGTCTAAGACTTTAAGGCCGGGCATTTTGGACAGTCTGACCAGCAGATCCGACTGACCTACGCCGGTTGAGCCGCCAAAACCGACACTTTTAACCTCATCATCAATAATAGAGCCTGTCAGGTGATCCAAAGCCGCAGCCAGTGAATCATGGACTGTGGGCGTAAAATAATGCTTTTCCAGAGCTTTTTGGACCTGAGGCAGGACCTGGGCGTGATACTTATCAAAAAGGGTGGACATAATTCCTGGCTACTCTTCCTTTCGCAATCCATCCGGCCTTTTAACTTCATACAGTTTTGGCCACAGTTTTCCGGTCATAAAAAGGCGCCCCGAGCCGTCCACGGCCAGGCCGTTTAAAACCGCCTCCGGGTTTTTGGGCGCGTTTTTCATCAGGCTTTTGGCCTCAAGATAGAACCGGACCTGACCTGAGGCTGGATCAATAAAAGCCACTTTACTCTGGCCGTAAATATTGGCCGAGATAAGCCCCGATTCCGGATCGTATTCCAGTTCATTCAAATATCTGACCGGAGTCAGACCGTCTCTGACCAAAAGAGGCGGTCCCTGGGATTCCAGATTAAGTCCGTGCCGGAAAAGGCGGTCTGTGCCGTCGGACCGCCACAGCTGCGTCCCGTCAAAGGTCAGCCCCCAGCCGGTCTGGAGCCGTAAAACCCTGGCTTCCACGGCCAGAGTCTGGGGGTCTAAAATAAAGACCAGCCCGTCCGTCCAGGTCAGGACATAAATTTTGCCTCCGGCCAGGACGGATCCTTCGCCGAAGACCTCGGGCGGCAGTGAAGTCTGGGCAATAATGTCTCCGTCCAGACGGTATTTTATTACTCTGGAGCGTCCGTATAAGCCGGTCGATTCATAGAGATTATTGTCCTGATCAAAAAACAGGCCCTGAGTGTAGTAATCCGGATTGTGCTCATGTTCGGCTACTATCTCCGCCTCATAGACCGGAGCTGAGGCCAGAGCCCAGGCAGTGGGGGCCAGAATAAAGCTGAAGGCCGAAAAAGCAAGCCGGAAGAGCCGGGGGATCCCCGAAAACCGCCTCACAGACCGGCCACCTGCTCTTTAGTCTTTTTGACTACCGTGGTCCTGGCCGCTGCTCTTATTTTGGGGATCAGGATCTGTTTAACCGTATCCAGCCCGTGGTAAAGGTTTAAGCTTTCTTTGTCAATAACGTCCACGGCCCCGATTTTGTCGCTGCGCAGTTCGGCCTGGCTGCCGGCTTTGGCGATGGTCGAGCAGATGATAACCGGGATGGGGTAATAGACCATGAGCTTTTTTAAAAATGTCACCCCGTCCATTTTGGGCATGACAATGTCCAGAGTTATGACGTCCGGCCCGCGCTCCAAAAGCATTTCCCGGGCTTCATAGGCGTCTTTGGCCGCGCCGACAATTACTAAATCCGGTTCGTCGGCCATGGCTTTGGCCAGAAGATTCCGGACAATGGCCGAATCATCGACAATCAGAACTTTTATCCGGCCGGATTTAGCCGGACCGGGAGCCGCAGTCTGGGCGGGGGCCGGGACTCCGGACGAGGGCCTGGCTTTTTCCTCCCGGTTAATTAAGGAGCCGCTCATGACTTTTTTGTCCATCTCTTCGATGGCCAGATGGTTGTCCCAGTTCTGGTAGTGCAGCTTCATGCCGACGGTGCCGCCGGTATTTTCTTTTATAATGGGAATATGGTGCCTGCCGAGAATCTGCCGGGCAATCTCAATATTGCGAAGTCCGATTTGGGGACCTGCGGTCATGGACTCAATAACTCTGGCTCCGCCGGAGACAATTGCCTGCAGACCGTTCAGATTGCCCAGAGTTCTTTCAAAGAACTGAAGCAGGACTGCAATGGCGTAGTCGCCGTATTTGCCGGACCGTTCTTTGTTCGGCGAGGAGGGCAGCATGTAATGGTTCATGCCCCCGAACTTATGAACCGGATGGTACAGGCAGACAGCCACGCAGGAACCGAGCAAAGTGGATATTATATGAGGCTGCTTGGAGATAAAGTATTCTCCGGGCAGGATAAAGACGCGGTTTATTTCTGAACTCGCCATGTGTAATCCTTTATAAGTTGAGGAATTCAGTCCAGACCGAAGGCCAGCCGGGCAATGCCCTCGGCGGCCAGGACCAGGCCCAGGCCGCCGTCACCCAGCAAGGCGCTGCCGGCCAGAAAATTAAGCCTTTTGAACTGTTCCCCCAGCTCTTTGACCACTACCTGCTGCTGACCCATGACCTCATCGACTAAAAGGGCGTAACGGCCCGAACTGGTCTCGACCATGACTAAAAGTCCGTCGGCCGGATCGGGATATTCAGGTTCGAGATCAAAGATTTCGTATAGTTTAATTAAGGGCGTAATCTGACCCCGGCGGTTTAAAATAAGGCCCCGGCCTTCCACCGTTGACAGTTCCCCCGGGCTGGGCCGGAGGGATTCCAGGATTTCTTCCAAAGAGATGATGAAATTGGAATGGCCCACCCGGACGAGTAAGGCTTTAATGACCTGGAGAGTTACGGACAGGGGTATTTTAAGGGTGATTGTGGTGCCGTGATGGACTTTGGAGTCCACATTTATGGAGCCGTTTAAGGCGTTAATGTTCGTTCTGACCACGTCCATGCCCACCCCCCGGCCGGAGACGTCGGTAATCTGCTTGGCGGTGGAAAAGCCGGCTCCGAAAATAAGTCCGATGGCTTCTTTGTCCGATAAAGCCATGGCCTGGGTTTCGGTCATCATGCTTTTACTGATGGCCACCTGGCGCATGGTCTGGGGATCGATGCCCCGGCCGTCGTCTTCGACCACCAGATAGAAAAATTCCTTGTCAGCCGAAGCCGAAACCTTAAGCAGCCCTTCGGCATTTTTGCCCAGAGACTCCCGCTCTTCAGGCGGTTCCAGGCCGTGGTCCATGGAGTTTCTGACCACGTGGACCAAAGGCCCTTCCAGACTTTCGGCAATGCTTTTATCAAGCTGGACATCTTCGCCTACCAGCTGAACTTTGACTTTTTTGCCCAGCTGGTGGGAAAGCTCCCTGGACATCATGTTGACTTTCTGAAGAATGCCTTTGATGGGAACCCTTCTGATTTCCATGAGGCTTTCCTGGAGTTCGTCGGACAGTTCCCGGAAGGCCTGATTGGCGTTTTTAAAAGCCCTGATAGTATTTGGGTTGACTTTTTCCTGCTCAATGGTTTTCTGGAGGTAGTTAAAAGTCTCGGCCGTAACGATCAGCTCGCCCACGTAGCTCATAAAGCCGTCGACTTTTTCCTCAGAAATGCGCATGGTTTTTCGTTCCTGCTTAGGCGGTTCCTTTTCCTCTTTAGGTTCGGGTTTTTCCGGCCGGGCCTCTTTGGCCTGGGCGTCCGGAGCCGTTTCCGGATAAGTCAGGGTCAGGGCATCCAAAAAGATCGTAAGTTTTTCCCGGATCAATCCCGTCAAAATGGGATCAAAATCCAGGCCGCTGTCAAAGACGGCCGTAAAATCTTCCATGGCCGCCTGAAACGCTGGCTCTAATTCGGTCCAGCTGTTATCTTTTATGAGTCCGCCCACTTTTTTCAGTTCCCCGTCAAAGGCTTTGGGATCAAAAGCGGGGCCGTTAATATTGTCCAGAGCCAGGAGCAGGGGTTCGGTTAAGTCGATATCGCGGTAACTGACTGTCTCGGGCCTGACGTAAGGCGCCTCTTCTTTTTTGGCCGGAGAGGCCAGGGGCAGAACATTTATGAGGTCTGAAATATGCTGAATAAGCTGGTCCGGATCTCCGCCCAGGTCTAAGGCCTCAGACAGAAGGGCCTTGATTTTGGAGCACGTGCCCTCAAAATCAGCCCCCCCGCGGACCTGGGAGCCGGTCTGGCCCATCCATTCCACCAGTTCCGTCTGGAAAGCCTCTTCTTCTGGCAGGAGTACGGATTTCGTGTCTCCTTCGGATAAGCGGTCAAACATGGCCTTCAGGTGATTGCCGGCTAAAAACAGGAACTCTATGGCCTTGGGATCGGCCGCTCTGGTGCCGTGGCGGATCTCGTCCAAAAGGTTCTCCAGCTTATGGGCAAAATCTTTAATGTGGTTTAAGCCGAAAAAAGCGCTTGAGCCCTTCAGAGTGTGGGCGGCCCGGAAGACAGGGTTAATAGTATCCAGATTTTTGGGATCAGCTTCAAAGGCCGACATGGAGGAGGTGTAATCCTCCAGAAGTTCCTTGGATTCTGTAATGAAATCCTGAAGCAGAGTTGGGTCTAGTTCCATGTCTGACATAATATGACTCTTTGTCTAACAGTTGAGATCTCTGGCGGCGGACCAGCCCAGAGAGGCGGCCAGACGGCCGGCCAGATTCTGGATTTCAGTTAAGTGACTCCGCAGCTGCGCTATAGACTCAGGAAAGTCTAAGCTTTCGTCCGGCTTCAGGTTGTCAGCCAGAAAAGACCATTTGACATCCAGAGTCGTCAGCTGGTCCTGGGCGGCTTCCAGTTCCGATAAAAGCCTGGAAACCGAAGCATCGGGCAGATCTTCTAAATCGACCTCATTTTTGGGGTTTATCAGATCCAGGGCCTGCTGGGTGACCCGGGTCAGGCGCCGGTTCAGGTAAGACAGATCGCGGTCATGGGTTTTTGTTTTAACGTAAGTGTCAATCCGGGCTAAAAGCTCCTTGTGCTCAAAGGGCTTTTCCATAAAGTCCACAGCCCCTAGGTTTTTGGCCTGACTTTTGTCGGACTGATGAACCTGGCCGGTTAAGAATATAACCGGAATAGACGAGGTCACCGGGCTGGCCTTTAAATACTGCAGGACCTCAAAGCCGTTTAAGCCCGGCATCATAATATCCAGGATAATGAGCTGGGGGTTCTGGGTCCGGGCCATTTCCAGACCATCTTCCCCCCGGTAGGCATCCAGGCACAGGTACCCGCCCTTTTTGAGAACAGCCCCGACCAGACGGTGGATTATTTCGTCATCATCGATCACCAGAACTTTGGGTGTCTGTCCGGTCATCCGAATCTTCGGCGCAGAAACCCCGTCCGAAAGGCCGGGAAGGCCGCGCCTCCTCCTCAAGTGTAATTTAATCAGAATCGAAAATGCGATTCTTTTCAGTCCTGCCTGCCATTGTCTCGGGCTTCAGACCTCAAGGGTGAGGAGCTTTTGAAGCGCCCCGCCGCCGGTCTAAACCTGTGCGGAAAACGGGGCGGGCCGGCCGCCGCTTTCCCCGGTTAATCCAGGGCCCTTACAGCCCCCCGTCATCAGCTGAACGTGATTGGCAAAAAATCTCTGACAGATCCTCAGATGATTAAACCCGGCCCGGGCGGCTGCCTGAGAACACAAACCGACCGCAGGCTATCCTTAATTTTATAACATCTTGTATAGTATCACAAACTTTTTAAGAAAAAAGGCGGTTTAGGCTCTTTTAGGACAAAAAAAACCGGGATCCCTGAGGGGATCCCGGTCAGCAGCTATGGATTAGCCCAATCCAAGATTATCCGCTTAACGGTTCAGAAGAATAAACTGAGCCCGGCGGTTAACAGCCCAGGAAGCCTCGTCGCTGCCCATGGACAGAGGCCGGTCTTTGCCGTAAGAAATGGTGGACATCCGGCCCTGGGAAATACCCTGGTCAACCAAATAGTTGTAAGCGGCTTTGGCCCGGCGATCGCCTAAGGCCAGGTTATAGGCCTCAGTGCCTCTTTCGTCGCAGTGACCCTGGATTTCTACCTGAGCCCCGGTATTGGCGTTCATGTAAGCAGCCTTGGATAAAAGCGTGCTAACCTGATCCGACCGGATATTATAGCGGTCAAAGTCGAAGTAAACATGTTCATTAAGAAAGTGCCGGTCAGCTTCTGACAGACCGGTATCCCCACCCCCTTCTGGAGCTTTCTTTGTGCAGCCAAGGCTGAGCGGGGCCAGAATCATGGTCAGGGCCGCCAGCAGTAAAAGTTTCCTCATTTACAAGTCCTCCGTGTGAAATTGTTGAAATCATTTGGCCCGTTACCAATTTCGAGCCAGAACTAACCCAGCCCAAATGCGCCAGCCGGTAATTTCTTATTGACAGCCTGTCAAACAGGATGCATTTTTAAGTTTAATTAATGTTGAACAAAAAGTCCAAAAAAAATAATTATTTTCCAAAAGCTCAGGGACTTATTCCTAAGTCTCTGAACATTTCAGATTTAACCCATAAATTATAATCCCTCACTGGAAGGCTGTCAATACAATATTTCCTTGAAAATTGTCCGGCAGACCTCCAAAAACGGTTGAATCCGGTTAATTTTCCGGGTTTTGACTGTTTTATTAAGTCCGGCAGTCTTGTTTTGGGTCTTTAAGTCCCAAAATCCGATCTGATTCTTCCAACAGCCGTCTATATAACAAAGTTTTTTCTATATTTTGCTAAATATTTATTTAATATCATCTGTAATAGCTTGGCAAGATTTTAGGAACTGAGCTTGTTTAAAATTTCAGAGGCTAAAGAATCTCTATATTTTTTGTTTATCATACTCTGTTTTTCGAAATTGAAAAGTCTTTTTTGGGCCCGCCGGCCGCCAGGAGGGAGGCCAGACCTTCCCGTATATCAATGTGAGCCGAAAATTTTAAATTTTTTCTGGTCCGCTCCGTTTTAGCCACCGAACTTAGAACATCTCCGGGCCGGAACGGGGCGTACCGGGCTTGAGGCAGTCCCGGCGCCAGTTCTTTAAGTAAGCCGTACAGGCGGTTAACCGAGACAGTTTCCCCGGTGCCGACATTATAGACCCCGGATCTGGCCAGAGGCCTTGAGCCGGCGGCCATAAAAGCCCGGACCGCATCCCGGACTTCAATAAAGTCCCGGGTCTGCTCGCCGTCGCCGTAAATCACGGGTCTTTGTCCGTCAATGGCTGCCTGAACAAATACGGGGATGACCGAGGCTTCCGGGCCGGCGGCGGCCTGACGGGGGCCGTAGACATTAAAAAGACGCAGGGAGACCACTTCCAGGCCCCGGAACTGCTGAAAAAACAGGCCCAGATTTTCGGCCAGAAGCTTGGTGGCTGCGTAAGGGGTATCGGCTCTGGGGGCCTGGGTTTCTTCGGAAGGGGAAGGCCCGTCTCCGTAAACAGCCGAAGATGAGGCGGTGACAACCCGGGCCACTTTTTTCTCCCAGGCCGCCTGAAAGACGTTTAATGTGCCCCGGCCGTTGGTGGCCAGATAAGAATCCGGCTCTTTCAAGCTTTCCGTGACCGAGGCCAGAGCGGCCAGGTGGTAGACGACCCTGATCCCGTCCATGGCTTGGATCAGCCGGGGCAGGTCCAAAATATCCTGGTTTATAAATTCCACTTTGTCGCAGACACTGGCTAAAAAGGCCAGATCGCCTGAGTGGAGGTTATCTAAAACCCGGACCCGGCAGCCTGACTTGACCAAAGCTTCGGTCAAATGGGAGCCGATGAAGCCGGCTCCGCCGGTTACCAGAACCCGGGGCTGACTATTCGTCGTCATCTTCGACCAGACTGCCCATGATAAGTTCGATTTTGGCCGCCTCCAGACAGCCGATAAATTCCAGGAGGGAATTGTATTTGGTCAGACCGGCCATAAACGCGTGGTGAGCCCCGCTGGCTTTCCGGGTGATGACCAGAATGTCCTCAAAGGGATCTTCGGTATCTTCCTCGGCCAGAGCCTGGATGACGTCGTCAATAAGTTTTCTTTTTTTGAACTGAAAAATGGTCATTAAAGCCTCAATTGTCAGTGTTTAAGGCCCAGAGCCTTAGGGTGAATAAAGTTCTTCCATCAGAAAAACCGGTCAGCGGCTGTAACCGAACCAGGCTTTTTTAAACCAGCTTTGATTTATATAAGCCCGGAAAGCCGGATCTTTAACCCCCTGCCTGTAGTCCGGCCAGGTCAGATTGTCTTCCCAGGAGACGGGATGACTCAGGGATTTTTTCAGATTTTCCTCGTCGCCCCGCCAGGCCGACCATCGGGCCCGGGCATAGTGGCTTGAGCCGGGGGTAATTTTTTCGGCTTCGGCCCATAAGCTTTCAGCCTCATTTAACAGGATCGGATCCGGGGTGGGATTTAATAAATTAAGTTCGGCCAGAACCAGGCCTTCCTCGGCCATGATGAGGCCCAAAAAAGGATTATTATCCTCTTCGGTCCGGGCCAGACGCAGATAGTGGAGAGCCAGCCGGAAGTAAGCCATCTGCTCTTCCTCGGGCGGATACCCGGAAGCTGCGGCCAGCCTCAGAAAGGAGGCGGTCTGAAACCGGTACCAGGGCGGCAGAGTCTCCGGCCGGGCCATGGACAGAAGTCTGACCACCGGCCGGTTTAAAGCCGAGGCCAGCCTCTCCTGAAATGTGGCCCGGTTGGCGTACAGAAAAGGCCGGCCTACTTCCGGGGCCATAAATTTCAAAGGTTCCGGGGCCTGGGAGCCCTGCTGCCAGACGCTTAAACCCTCAAGACTTTCTAAAAACGCGTACATAACTTCCAGAAAGGCTTTTTTGGCCGAGTAATCGTCAGTTACGGCCGGATCGTCCGGCCAGGCCGGCCGGCCGTTTAACTGAGCGTACACCGAAAGGCCCAGGGCAAATCCGTAGCCCGGCTCCTGAGGGGCTATGGCGGTTAATTTCCGGCAGACAGCTATGAGTAAGCTTAAGGCCTGATCCTGCTCCTCCGGGTACTCGGCGGCCACGGTCCAGACGAGATCGGCCATCTCGGTCAGGGACGGCAATTGGACGGAATTGGAATTTAAGTAGCGGTTAAAGGAGGAAAAAGCCTCGGCTGTCAGGTAGCCTCTGTAGGGTGGGGGAATAATTCTTTGGCGGAAATTTAAGCAGTCCCGGCCCCAGTTAAACCAGCCCTGGGGCGGGTTGTCGGCTCCCCGGACAGCCTGATGGCCTAAGCGGACGGCTTTTATAAATTCGGCCTCAAAAGCTTCTTTATCTTTAGCCTCAAAAGCTAAAAACAGACTGACCCGGGCCAGAGCTTCCAGGTGTTCCAGACTTTCCTGGAGCTTCAGGGCTTTTTCGTACTGGGTCCGGGCCTCGGTCAGGGTTTTTAAATACCGGGCCGTTTGGGACAATTCGGATAATTCGGCTAAATAGGGTGAGACCGTATAAGCCCCGAACTCCAAAACCCGGCCCCAGACATAATGAGCCTGGGCTTTATCCGGAAATAATTCGGTGTATTTAGTAAATTTTCTGGCCGCTTCGGCCTGATAACCGGCCCACCGGCGGTCATCGGCCTGAAGATCGGCCCGGTGGTAATAATCCCGGCCCCAGTCGGCCAGAAGGCTGGGATCGTTTTTGGTGATTTTTAAAGCGAATGTGAAAAAATCGTCTTTTATTTTCCAAAGAGCGTCCTGCAAAGACGGCTCGGGGGCCATGGGCTCGGCTTTTTCCAGGCGGGTTATAAGCTGGCTGATTTCAAAGCGGTCTAAGGGCAGCTTCAGAGCCAGAGGATAAAGAGCCAGGACCCGGGAAAAAAGATCCGGAGAATCGGCTGCGGGTAAGGCGTTTTGGGCCTCTGAGGCCTTTTGATCTTTTGGATCGGCCGGCGGTTCCGGCCAATCGGCCGAAAGGGCCAGGAGCGTATCGGTCCAGGCGGCCAAGATGTTAATTTTTTTTAATTTTTCCGGTTTGGGGCCTGTAACCGGCACTTCCACCGGCATGACCCGCCAGGCTTCCTCAAACTGGTCTGCAGCCTGGGCCAAAAGCTCTTCTTTTTTGGGGGGATCCGATAAATTCCGGATTAAAAAGCGCAGATCCGTCCAATAACCGGGCCGGTACAAAGGGCTTAGATCATTGCCCGAATAGCGGCGGTAAAGATCTTCGTAAGTAATTTCGCCCCGCCTTAAGCGCCCGGACCAGAGCAGTTCCGACACAAACGGGTCGACCGCCTCGGGTTCCGGTCCGGGAGCGGGCGGGGCAGTCGGATGGGCCTGCTCAAAACCAAGCTGGGCCGCTTTTAAAAAATGGCTCCTGGCTTCCTCCATTAAATCGTCGGCCGCCTGATGATCTCTGGCCCACAGAGCCCTGATCTCGGCCAGCCGGCCCAGGCGGAGCCAGACTTCCGGTGACTGGGGCCGAAGTAAACTGGCCTGATAGTATAAGACCACGGCTTTTTCCAGCTGGAGGCGGTAATTGAGGGTCAGATCGCCGCTCTTGGCCGACAGTAAGATGTTGCGGGCCTCTTCTAAGCGTTTTTCAAATTCCGAAGAGTCAGCTGCCCTGGCCTCGGCTGCCGGGGCCAGGGCAGTATTTTGAGCCGCAAGGGGTCCGGCCGGACCGGCTCCGATAAAAATTACCAGCCACAAAAAAGTCAAAGGCCGACCGACCATAGAGACCTCTGAAGACAGTTTTTTCCAAGAGGGGAAAAACGGTTTATTTATTAACTGCCGGAAAAAATAATATACAATTTTACGGGTTCGGATCTGAAAAAAGTCACAGCTTCTGGGCGGTGACGACCCGGCTTTGCTGTCCGTAGTCCTTTAAAACTCCGGCCGGACTTAAACCGGCTTGGACGATCAGCCCGTTTAATTCATCCAGAGAAGGCGGCCAAATTTCCATAAGAATATAGCCGCCGGCCTCCAGCAGCCCCGGGACTTCGGGCAGTAACCGGCGGTATAAACCCAGGCCCCTCGGTCCGCCGTCCAAAGCCGGTTTCGGTTCGTATAAAGCCACGTCCGGCGGCAGGGCCGGCAGATCCTCGGTAGGCACGTATGGCAGATTGGCGCAGATTAAAGAAAATGTCCGGCCGCTTAAAGGCTGGGCCAAATCGCCCAGCAGAAATTCCACCCGGCCGGCCACCTTAAGGTTCAGGGCGTTTTTTTCGGCCACAGCCAGAGCCTCGGGGCTCAGGTCCACAGCCGCAATGCGGGCCTGGGGCAGATTTCTGGCCAAAGATAAAGAAATTGCTCCGCTGCCGCAGCCTAAATCAGCAATAGGCAGGTCGGGGGGGAATTTTTTAGCCAGCTTTAAGGCCTCATCAACCAGGTGTTCTGTTTCCGGCCTGGGGATTAAAGTATCTTTGGTGACCGTAAAATTTAAGCGGTAAAATTCTTTGCGGCCCAAAATATAGGCCGCAGGTTCGTGATTGGCCCGCCGTCTGACTAGTTCCCGGTAGGCGTCCACTTCCGCTGCCGTTAAGATCCGCTCAAAATTTACGTATAATTGAACCCGGGACAGAGACATAACTTCGGACAGCAGAAGTTCCGCTTCCAGGCGGGGAGAGGTCAGGCCTTTGCGGCCAAAAAAATCGCAGGTGGTCTTTAAAATATCCGCCACAGTCCAGGTTTTATTCATTGACCGATCCGGCCAGTTGCTTGGCCTGAAAATAAGCCCCGACCGCCGAAATGACTTCGGCTAAATCCCCGTCGATGATCTCCGGCAGACGGTAGAGCGTCAGACCGACCCGGTGATCGGTCAGGCGGCCCTGGGGAAAATTGTAAGTCCTGATGCGTTCGCTGCGGTCGCCGGAACCGACCTGCTCCCGGCGTTCGGAACTTATTTTTTCGTGCTGCTCGGCAATCTGGCGGTCTAAAAGGCGGGCTCTTAAGATAGTCAAAGCTTTTTGCTTATTTTTTAGCTGGGATTTTTCATCCTGGCAGGTTACGACCAGACCGGTGGGCAGGTGAGTTACCCGAACGGCCGAATCGGTGGTGTTGACGGACTGGCCTCCCGGACCGGAGGATCGGTAGACATCTACTTTTATTTCCTCGGGTTTAATGTCCACTTCCACTTCCTCGGCTTCCGGCAGGACGGCCACGGTCACGGCCGAAGTATGGATGCGGCCCTGGGTTTCGGTGACCGGCACCCGCTGAACCCGGTGGACGCCGCTTTCATATTTTAAGTGGGAATAGACGCTGTCGCCGGTGACTAAGAAGATGACTTCCTTAAAACCGCCGGCTTCGGTGGGGCTGGCCGATAATATTTCGGTTTTCCAATGCCGGGTTTCGGCGTATTTTAAATACATGCGGAAAAGATCGCTGACAAACAGGGAGGCTTCGTCGCCGCCGGTGCCGGCTCTTATTTCCACGACCGTATTTTTGGCGTCATTGGGATCCCTGGGCAGCAGAAGGATTTTCAGTTCATCTTCCAGAACTTTTCTTTTCAGCTCCAAATCGGCTATTTCAAGTTCAGCCAGCTCCCGGATCTCCGGATTTTGGTCGGCCAATAAAAGTCTGGCGCCGGCCTCGTCGCTTTCGTTTTTTTGATACTGATGCCAGATTTTGACCAGCCGGCCCAGTTCGCTGTAGCGCCGGGCAGTGACAGAATACAGTTTTTGGTCCCGGAAGAGAGCCGGATTTTTCAGGTCCTCTTCCAGAGCTAAATAGGCCTTTTCCATTTCGGCCAGATCACCGGTCAGATTGAGCATAATAGGCTGGGTTTAAAAGGCGTGCGCCTTGTCCGGCTGATGTAAAAAAGACAGAAACAGTCCGACGGAAGTAAAGTCCCGGCCGGATTATTTCTTTTTACGGCCTTGGGGCTGGGGGCCGTTGGCGTATTTGCGGTTAAATTTCTCCACCCGTCCGGCCGTGTCCACCAGTTTTTGCTTGCCGGTAAAGAAAGGGTGGCAGGCCGAGCAGATTTCCACCTTAATACTGTCCAGCACGGAGCCGGTTTCAAACTCCTGGCCGCAGGCGCAGGTGGCGGTTATATTTTTATAGGCAGGATGGATATCTTTTTTCATAATTGGCGGCCTGTAAGTATAAAATGTCCCGAAGAAAACTCTTCCCCCCTCAAAAGAGGCTAATCTGATATTAAAACATAAAGGCCCCCGCTTGTCAAGCCCTTTAAAAATTAAAACTTTATAAAAGGGCTCTCAGGGGGCCGGGTTTTTACCAGCGGGCTCTCATGTGGCAGAGGATGTCAATTTTAAGCTCTTCCGCTTCCACAAAGATGGCCGCTCTCTCGTTTTTAACGCTTTCCACAAAGGCGGTATCCTTAAGGCCCGGCAGGTTAATATCAACCGACAGCATGGCCGCCCGGATAGCCGATTCCAGAATAATGGCGCAGACCCCGCAGTCGCTGATGGCCCCTTTGTTGCCTTTGGGAGCCAGGCTGCCGGCCACTTTAAGGAGTTTCAGGCAGGTCCGGCAGACGGAGAGAGGAGCCATAGTCGCTTTCTGGCCGGCGGCCTGGATGGCTTTGGCTCTCTGGGCTTTTTGCTCCTCAGTGTCTTTGGGCAGCTTAAAAACTTCCATATACTCGTCAAAGGCCTGGATGTCGCCTAAGGTCTGGACCTTCAACTCCTCAATGCCGTCTAAAAAGGCCTTCAGGATGGCCTCGTTTTCGGCCTGGAAATCTTCGTAGCCTTTTTTGCCTTTGGTTAAGCTGGCCACCATGGCCCCCATGGAGGCCCCTAAGGTGGCCACGACGGCTGAAACATTGCCGCCTCCCGGGACGTGGGAGTTGGAACAGGCAATTTTCAGAAATTCGCCGATGGTCATGTCATAGACCGGCAGATTGCTGGACATGATTTTCTCCTTGCATAATCAAAAAAATAGCGGCCCCGATTCGGCCGGGGCCGCCACTGATCAGGAAGCGGCTGTGACTCAGCCCAGACCCTGGATTTCAATGGCCTTAAGTAAGTTGCCCATAATGATGGTAGTGGTCAGGGAGCCGACCCCGCCGGGCACCGGAGTCAGGGAGCCGACCACCTCGGCCGCCGCCGGGTCGACGTCGCCGCAGATGCCGCTGCCGTCCGGCTTGGCGTTGATGCCGACGTCAACCACAAACTGACCCGGGGAGAGCATCTCGGGTTTGACAAAGGCTGCCGAACCGGCAGCGGCTACGACGATCTCGGCCTTTTTGGTGATACTGGCCACGTCTTTGGTCTTGGTATGGCACATCGTAACGGTGGCGTCGCGGTTAAGCAGTAAGCTGGCCAGAGGGCGTCCGACAGTATCGCCCCGGCCAAGCAAGGCCACCAAGGCGCCTTTTAGGTTAACCCCGGAACGCTGGATCAGTTCAATACAGGACATGGGAGTGGCCGGAACGATAGCCAGCTTCTCCTGACCGCCCAAAAGGTAGCCGCGGTTGATCGGGTTAACGCCGTCCACGTCCTTTTTGGGATTAATCCGATTCATGACCGGTTCCTTGGCCACGCCTTTGGGCAGGGGCAGTTCCACCAGAATGCCGTGAACACTGGGATCGGCGTTTAACTTATCAAGCAGGGCCAGAAGCTCTTCGGTGGTCACATCGTCGGGCTTGGTAGTCAGCTCGAACTGGATCCCCATCTTATCGGCTACTTTCTTCTTGGAATTGGCGTAGACCTTAGAGGCCTCGTTGCCGCCGGCCAGAACCACAGCCAGCTTCGGGTTGATCCCTTTGGCCTGCAGAGTTTTGACTTTGGCTGCGAGTTCTTCCTGAATGATATTGGCCACAGGTTGGCCTTTGACGATTGTTGCGGTCATATCCTAAAACGTCTCCTTGTGAAATAAGGGCTACAGCCCGGCCGGAATCAATCCGGGTAAAAAGGCCCCGGAGGGGCAGATTTCAGTAACTGGTCGTAAAACAGTAAAGATATGTTAAAATAGAAAAAAGAAGTTTTAAGGTCTTTTTTGACCCAGAGGCCGTATTTTACTGGTCAAAGGTCAGCCCTTACTAGAGCATAATCTTCGGCTCAGAACTTTAAAAAAACACTTTAAAAGAAAACTTGACAAGACTCTATCATGTTCCGGTTTATTTGCCAAATTTTTTCTTTCCTCGGGCGGTTGGGCCTGATTATTGGTCTGCTGGCCCAGACACTGCCTCTTTACGGGGCTGATTCGGGCGGGAAGTCCGGAAAGACGGCCGGCCGGCCGGATCTTCCGGCGCTCATTTGGGCTCTGGGGGGCTATATTCAGAGCCTGAACCTGGACAATGATCTTAGCCGGGAACTGATTATAGCCCAGGAAGGTCAGCCAGGCTATACGTTAAAGGCCACCATGGCCAAAATGTCCGGCCGGCCGGAAAGACTGTCTCTCTGGGAGCTGGGGCGGGAGATATTAAGTGACCAAAAGCCTTTTGGGACCGTGAATTTAAAAGGGCCCAAAACAGTCCGGGAAGAAGAAAGACTGCTGGCCAGGGTTTTAGAGCTGCTTGATTTAAACCCAAAAACCGAAAAACCGCAGTTTCAGAACCTGGAAGAAGGCTTGGACACGGCCCGGGTCAAGACTAACTACGGCTTAAGGCTGGGTCCGGCCGAACTCATTATTTTCCGGGCTGATCCCCGGAAATTTACTTTAAGGCCTTATTACGAAGGCGAAGAGCGCTTCCGGGGAGCCGGGGGGGCCGATATCCGCGTCTGGTCCCAAAGGCTTCCGTACTCCAGGCTCATCTTTAACGGGGGCCAGTATTATCCCGACCGGAGGCCGATGGGTTATGCGAAAAGGGACGGAATTATCCTGGAGAAAAGAATACATAAAACTTATCAGGGGTTTCTGGCCCAGACGGCCGGCGGTCTGGATATCCTTGATTCTCCGGATTTAAAAGATCCTCTCTTTGGGGAATCGGCCAGTATTTTGCAGTCCTATATGCTTTTAGACCGGAACCGAAATATCCGGGTCAGAAACAGCGATCACCTGGCCAGCCGGACGCTGGTGGGTCTGGATAAGGCCGGCTTTGTCTGGATCATTTTCGCCCCCGGCGCCGTGTCTGTCTTCGATCTGGCCGTCCTGACCCGGGATTTGGGACTTCAAAAGGCTGTAGGGCTGGACGGCGGTCTGGAAACCCAGTGGTCTTGGAACAGGAATTGCGGGTCCGATAATTCCGGAGAGGCAAAAGAGCCCGGTTTTTGGCCCGAATCAGGAACCTATGCCCACAGCGCTCTGGGCAATTTTAAGCTGTCTGATTTCGGCTCCACGCTGCCGGTGGTCTTGAGTTTGGAAAGATTAGAGTGAGAAAGCATTAAGCCCCCCAATCCTGCCTCAGGGGCATGGCAGTCTTTTTTAATAAGGAAAAAGTCAGAAAAACCGCAGCTTTGTATTACTCCGCCCGGCCATCCGGCTCTTGACGCCGTAAACATAAATGTATATTATTAAAGACAAAATTAAATACAATATATGGACGGAGGGCAGTTAATTTTAAAAAAATATAATGCCCCGCCTAAACTGTTCAGTTTAAAAACCAGGGAGGATACTGCCCTAAAAAGAGGTGTCTGTGCCGGAAGTCCTGATTTTAACTTCAACTATAAATGAGTACGATGGGGTGGCCGAGGCCGTAAGTCTTCTGTCGTTCCGGAATTTTACCCCCCGGCTTTTTATGACCGGACCCGGAAAAATTAACGCCGCCATCTCTTTGACCCGGCTTTTATCAGCCCCTAATGAGTTTTCATTTTTACTGGCCGCCGGCACCTCGGGATCTTTGGATAAGGATCTTAAAGCCGGTGACGTGGTAGCTTCGGCTGAAGCTCTGATCGGCGACTGGCGGCATGAAGAGTGCGGGGAGACTACGGTGGGCGTTTACGGGATTTTTGAGTACGGCCCCCCGACTCCGGAGCGGGTGGCTCAAATGGTCCTGAAATCCCCTCCGGACACGGCGCAGAAGCTTCTGGCCAAATTAGATCCCATGTATTTTTACCAGGGCCGGACATTTTCTTCCGACACGTTTGTGGCCGGACAGTCATTAAAGCTGAGCATCGGCAAGACTTACGGCTGCCGGATCTGCGAGATGGAGTCAGGAGCCGTTTCTTTTACGGCCGGGCTTTTAAATCCCCGATTGCCGTGGCTCCATTTAAGGGTGGTGGCCGATACCCTGGAAGATACTTTGAGCGATTATTTTGATCTGGAAAAGGACATGACCAAGATTTTAGGCCAGAGGGCAGGCGAGGCCCTTTCAGCTTTGGATCTGAACTGGGATTTGATTTTTTAGGCTCTCAGCTGCTGGAGCCGCATTTAAGGTGAAAGTATGATCATAGGATGCCCAAAGGAGATCAAGGATAACGAAAACAGAGTCGGACTGACTCCGGGCGGAGCTATGGCTTACTGCCGGGCCGGTCACCGGGTGCTGGTGGAAAAAGGGGCCGGGCTTGGCTCCGGCTTTCCCGACGAGCAGTATCAGGAGGTCGGCGCCGAGATTTTAGACTGCGGGGCGGCGGTCTGGCGGCGTTCGGAAATGATCGTCAAGGTAAAAGAACCGACCAGACCGGAATATCCGCTGATGCAGGAAAATCAGATAGTTTTTACTTACCTGCATTTAGCGGCCGAACGGGATCTGACCATGAGTTTTCTGGAAAGAAAAATTTCCGGCGTGGCTTACGAGACCGTCACCGAGGCTGACACCCTGCCCCTTTTGAAACCAATGAGCGAGGTGGCCGGCCGGATGTCGGTTCTGGTGGGAGCTTATTTCAGTTCCGTTACCGAAGGCGGAGCCGGAATTCTGCCGACCGGAGTGACCGGGGTGGCCCCATCGGAAGTCCTGGTTTTAGGCGGCGGAACGGTGGGCACGAATGCGGCTATGGTGGCGGCCGGCTTAAGATGCCAGGTTACTATCTTAGATGTTGACTCCAAAAGGCTGGCTTACCTTAACAGTATTCTGCCGTCTAATGTCCAGAACCTCTTTAACGATCCTCTGATGCTGGAAAAGAAGCTGCAGTCGGCCGACATTATCATCGGGGCTGTCTTAATTCCCGGAGCCGTGGCCCCCAAGATAGTCCGCTACGACATGCTTAAGCTCATCAAACCTGGCAGCGTTCTGGTGGATGTGGCCATAGATCAGGGCGGCTGTTTTGAAAGCTCCAAAATGACCAGCCACAGTAAACCGGTTTACACGGCAGAAGGTCTGATCCACTACTGTGTCGGCAACATGCCCGGGGCCTATCCCCGGACCTCGACTATGGCCCTGACCCATGCGACTTTAGGTTACGGCCTGGAGCTGGCTAACCGCGGCCTGGAAAAAGCGGTTCAGGAAAATCCGGCTATAAGACGGGGTCTTAATACTTATCAGGGTTATGTGACTATCCGGCCGGTGGCCGAAGTATTCGATCTCTGGGATCGGTTCAAGGATATACGGCAGGGACTTAAGTGAAAAGACCGGGCTCAGTTGTATTTGAACAAGTTTTGAACAAAGTTTGATGCGTAAAGAATTGGTCAGAAATCTTATGGCCGGACAGGGCCGGGAACCGGTCAAATCGGTGGGGTTAAAGTCCAGAAACAGGCCGCAAAGCCTCGGATCCGGCTGGGATCCAGGACAGGCGGCCGAGAGAATCAGACAGGTTTTGAACAAATTTTTCCCGGACAGACAGCCTGGAACATCTGGGAGACAAAAATTTTTTCCAGTAGTATTGAATCGGTCCGGACGGGATTTAACCCCCCGGCAAGGGGGCTTTAAAATGTCTAAAAACCGGCTGAAAGGGGAACTGCGGACCGGTTTTTGGGGTGTCAGGAGGCAGAGGGATAAATTAAGACCCCCTAAAACAGGCCTAAAAAGGCCCTTCCGGAGGCCTGAAGGGCGCTGTTTTACGGGTATGAAGGGCTTTTTTTAACTTATCGGACCAAAAGCCCGGTCAAAAAGGATATTGTTTATTTTTCAGAAAGTTTTGAACAATTTACTGAACAGAGATTAAACAATTACTGAACAAATCCCGGTTAATTTTTGAACGGAAATTGAACAAAAAAACCGCACTCGGTCAAAAAGGACGGCGGCCGGGTTTCTAATCAAAATGCTCCCCCCAGCGATCCCAGTGTTTAAAACCGGAAAAGCATAAAAGCCAAAAGTTTTTCTCTGTTTAGAGGCCTGAAATCTTTTAAAGCTCCAAAAAATCAGCCGTAGTTTCTTCCGGCGGCCAAATTAGTTGCTCCGGCTTGGGGCGGACCAAAAAGCCGTTTCCTTGAAATGGTTTTTAATCCCCCGGGAGAAGAAATTAGTTTCCAGGGGGCGGCAGTTATTGTGGTGTGAGAAGACCGAAAGCCAGCTGGCCAAAAGATGATCAGCCAGGAAATATTCAATTATTTTTGGTTGTTTCTCTCCGGACTGCGTCAGGAGGGAACCAGAGGCTCAGAGCCTATTGTATATTAAACGAAAAATTAAAAAAATAGAATGAAATAGCGTATACTCATTCCGTCAATTAACACCGGGTTTGGCTTTCAGTACAGGCGGACGGCATTAATCCAAGCCACAGGTCAATAAATGAGGATAATTTTTAGATGCTCCCAGTCAGAAATCTTTAGGTTTTTTTATCCTGATGACGGGCTGTACTACGGCCGGAGATGAGCTATGAAAATTAACGCTGAAAGCCTCGTTTCCATTTCGGAAGCGAATCAAAACTTTTCAGGGGCCGCCCGGCTGGCGGACGAGAAAGGAACGGCAGTCATCCTCAAAAACAGTGCCCTGCGCTATGAGCTTCGGGCTGCAGCCTTTTCCGGCAAAACGCTTCCGCAGCTGACGCTGATGCGGCGGCGGCGGGTATAATGGCGGAGCATATCCGCGCTTTTGAAGAACTGGCGAAATGAGTATTCTGAACAGGGAGCAGGTCATAGGATTGCACAAAAAACTGTTGAAACTGACGGGTGGCCGGATGGAATCCGCGATGAACGTTTGCTTGACTCCGCTTTGTCGAATCAATTTCAGACCTTTAACGGCTTAGAGCTTTATCCGTCAGCATCTGCAAAGACAGCGCGGATTGCTTAAGGGCTTGTTTGCAGTCACCGGTTTGCTGACAGCAACAAGCGAACCGGCGCTTACGCGGTGATGGTTCTCTCAGAACTTAATCACACTGAAGCCGATTTATCAGAAAGATATTATTACCCCGGCGGATAATTTTGATACAAACAAATCACCATAAGGTAAAATCAATAAAGAAATAGATTATCATAATAATCCGCCGAGGTAATATCAGAATCGGACTGGAACCTGCTGACGGGAAAATGAGCGGCAGGCAGCTGCTTGTTGCTTGACTTTATTTTGGAACGGGCGAAATAATACAAATAATAGCCGGTTGTCCGGTATGATCAAATCAAGGGGAGGCTGTAATTGCCCGGATAGGCCGGGAGGAGGAAATTCATAAATTTTGGGCTCCGGTTTTATTGCTGTTTTAATATAAAGGATCTAATCACATCCAAAAATTAACTTTAAGCTTGTTTATTTGGCCGTTGGCGATAAAATCAGGGCTGATTTGGGTACTGGGCAAAAACACCCAAATAATTATACCTTCAGGGCCTTTCTCAATATTTGAAGGTCTCATTCCGAGTCCTCAGTTCAAACGTAAATATCTCCATAAAAATTTTCGTTCGGTTCTAACGCCAGGGTCCGGTTTTCCGTTTCCTCATAATACAGTCAGGATATCACTGCAGCCGGGGATAACCGGATCTGTTTTAGACAAAAATTCCAAATACTGACATATTATAACATACCACAACCAGGGTGCTGTTATTTATATTACTAATAAGATAAGGATATTATTCATGCTATTGAACAGAAACATGAAACAATTTCCGGTACCGGCGTAAGTAATAAATTTCCTTTCCTCTGGCTTAAATAATTTAGACTTAGTCCAATTAATGGGTTAAAATACCACATTGGCTAAATGATCCTAAAACCCGCGCTTGGATTATTGAACCCTGATGTTTCCGTCCCGGATTATCCAGGATACCGAAACTTTAATGGCGGCAAAGTATTTTTTTCCAAAAATCCCTGGAACTTCATTGCCGGCGGAAGGGCAAGCTGACAATTTAACCTAAAGTGCCTCTCTTAAACCGGGACGACCTGTCCGCAGCCTCTTTTTTCTGGCGGCGGTCAAAAATGGCCTGAAAGTTACCGGCCTGGCAGCGGAGAACATCTCGGCCTTGGTTAAACGGAGCCGGAACGGCAATAACTAAGTTTTTGCTTTCGGCCGGGATAATTTAACCCCTGAAAAGAAAAAAGTGGCCGCCCTGACGAACAAAAAGAAAAAGACCGGAACAATGGCCCAGGTCTTAGTCAGGGCCGGCTTATTTACAGGAGTTTCAGCCCCGGGTATGGCGACCGGGCCAATGGTCAGGACCATGAGTCAGGATCCCATTATTCCGGTCATGGCCATCCGGTCCCGGAGATCTGGCCGGACGACGCCTGAGCGGACGGAGCGCAGAGGTCAGCCGGATAAATAATGTTCTGGCTTTTTTCATATATCCGGGCCAGGAAACTGAACAGGTTATGATTTTAGCTGCAGCCGGGGCCGGCCGGAAAAGCGGTCTGGCCGGGATTTAGGGGTTTATTATTTAATATAAAACGTTATAATTTAGTAAAAGAGCCAGATGGAGAAACAGTTAAAAGCTTTTCTTTTTTCCGGCCTTGGCCTAAACTAATTAAAATATTAGCGGTCGGCTAACCTGGCGACGTATTGTTTTTTTTAGCTAAATTTGCATTAAAGCGGTGAAACAAGCCCTACTTTGGTGGATAAATGGAAATATTTAAAAATTTAAACGCCTTAACTTTGGTTTTTGTTTCCCTCTGTTTTCTGGCTATAGGTTACCGGTATTACGGTCTGTGGGTGGCCCGGAAGGTCCTGCGTCTTGACGCGGACAGGACAACTCCGGCCGTTTCTCTAAACGACGGCCTTGACTATGTACCCACGCCTAAATTCATGGCTTTCGGGTTCCACTTTTCCAGCATTTCGGCGGCCGGTCCTCTGGTCGGTCCGGTGCTGGCGGCTCAGTACGGATATCTGCCCGGGGCCATGTGGATAGTGGCAGGCTGCGTTTTGGGCGGGGCGGTTCACGATATGGTCATCCTCTTTGCCTCGGTCCGCCACAAAGGCCGGAGCCTGGCCAATATCGCCCGTCTGGAAGTCGGCCCGGTCGTTGGCCATGTCTGTTCAGTGGCTGTTTTATTTATTGTCAGCCTGACTCTGGCCGGGCTGTCCATCTCCGTTATTAACGCCATGTTTCAAAGCCCCTGGGGTACGTTTACGGTTATTGTGACTGTACCCATTGCCTTTTTAATGGGACTTTATTTAAGGTACCGGCCCGAAGACGTGACTGAGGCCAGCATTTTCGGGGTGGTTTTTTTATTTTTGGCCATCATGGTCGGGCCCTATGTGGCCAGCAATCCTTCTTTAAATTACTTTTTTACCCTGGACAGGAATGCCTTAGCCTGGGGCATACCGATTTACGGTTTTATCGCCTCGGTCCTGCCGATTTGGCTTTTACTGGGCCCCCGCGGCTATCTGTCCACTTATTTTAAACTCGGCACCATTCTAGCCCTGGCTTTAACTATTGTTATAGTCAGGCCGCCGTTATTGATGCCGCCGGTGACAGAATTTATTGACGGCGGCGGGCCTAATCTGACCGGACCTATTTTCCCCTTTCTCTTTATTACCATAGCCTGCGGGGCGGTCTCTGGTTTTCACGCCGTCATCGGCACAGGCACAACCCCGAAAATGGTCTCCAATGAAAAAGATCTGCTGTTTGTCGGTTACGGAGCCATGCTGACCGAGGGTTTTGTGGCCATTATGGCGCTCGTTTCTGTCTGTACCCTTATTCCGGCCGACTATTACGCCATCTCGGCCAGTCCGGAAACTTTCCGGAGCATGGGGATTGAGCCGGTCGATTTAAACGCTTTAGCCGTAGCCGTCCGGGAGAACATACAGGGCCGACCAGGGGGAGCGGTGACTCTGGCAGTGGGTATGTCCAATATTTTTGCCACCATCCCTTTTATGACCAGTCTCGTTTCCTACTGGTACCATTTTGCCATTATGTTCATGGCTGTCTTTATTCTGTCGGCCATTGACGGCGGCACCAGAGTGGGGCGGTTTTTTCTGCAGGAACTGCTGGGCCAGTTTTTTCCAAGATTTAATGACAAGCGCTGGTGGCCGGGAATTATTATTACCAGCGCTTTATTCTCGGCAGGCTGGGGTTATCTGGTTATTACCGGGGATATCAGTTCCATTTGGCCTCTTTTTGGTATGAGTAACCAGCTTTTAGCCTCCTGCGCCTTAATCATCGGCACTTGCATGCTGATAAGGCTGGGCCGGGCCCGTTATGCCTGGTGTACGGCCGGACCGGGTCTTTTTATGGCCGTCATCACGGTCTGGGCCGGCATAGAGCAGATTTTCGGGACTTATTTGCCTAAGAATCAGATTGTTCTCGCTTCTTTGGGCCTTATAATTTTGGTCTTAATGATCTTTATTCTTGTGAGGACCGTCATCCGCTGGTTTGGTTTACTGTTAGTCAAGGTTCCCCTGACCGATCTTTACGGAGATCAGGTCATGGAATTAACCGAGGATTAGTAGTGACTAAACGCCGGTTAATATCCATAATCCTGATATTCCTGGGGCTGACCGTTTTCCTGGCCTGCCGTACTGTTAAACAGACCGACGACCGCGCCATGAATTCGGCCTTTATTCTGGATTACCGCCATATCCCTGATTTGACCGCCGAAGAGATAGCCGCTCTGGAAAACTTTAAGGCTCAGGGCCGGATTTTGTCCTACGGCACTTTGGTCTCCAGCGAGGCCTACGAAAACGAAGGAAACGGCAAGGGCGGCTTTTTGGTAAATTTTGCCAAATTTCTGTCCACCCTCCTTCGCGTTCCGGTGGAGCATAAGTTTTATGAACCGGAAAGCTTGATGAATGCTTTAGAAAGCGGCCGGCTGGATCTGGCCAGCGAGATTGCCGGGTACCAGAAATCCGACCGCAAGTTTTACCAGACCGAACCTATTTATCACCGCTTAATGAAGATTTATAAGCACCGGGACCAGGGTGATCTGTCGGCCGTAGCCGCTGAAAGACCTTTAAAAATGGGTTTTTTAGGTCAGTCTATGGTTGTCGTTCAGGTTTTGGCCGCAGTTGATCTGCCCATGGAAGTGGTGGCCTTTAAAAACTATTCCGAAGCGGCCTGGGAGGTTTTGGCGGGCCGCATTGACGGCTTTTTCGGGGAAGCTCAGACCCCGGGATTCATGGAGGAATACCCCGGTTTAATCATGGAAGATTTCTTCCCGCCCATCCATTCTCCTTTGTATCTGGGTACAGCCAAAGCAGAAAATCGCGTGATCATAAGCGTTGTCCAGAAGTTTTTAAGAAGCGGCGGCAGCGAGTATCTGTCGTACCTGTATGATTTAAGCGATCTGGAAAAACTGAGGACGACCTTTGTTTCCAGCCTGGATTCTGTCAGTCAGACCTATGTTCAAAATCATATTTTAAGCAGTCAGGTCGTTTTAGTCGGCGCCGATTCCGATGATTACCCCATCAGTTTTTACGATGAGCCTTCAGGCCAGTTTCAGGGTATTGCCCATGATATATTAGCCGAACTGGCTGATATCTCCGGCTTACAGTTCAAGGTTGTAAATAAGCCCGGCCAGACGGCCGGCGAACTGGAGAAGATGCTGGAGACAGGGGAGATAGAGCTTTTATTAAAGTTCAGTTACCAAAATTCCTCGGACAGAAGATTCCTGTGGGCCGCCCGTCCCTGTTTCTTTGACCGTTACGCTCTTCTGACCAACATAAATCAGCCCGATATCCAGTTTAACCAGATGTTTTACGGCAACATCGGACTGGTCAGAGGCGACCGGATCTCGGAAATATATCAGCAGTGGTTTCCCACGAATCACAACATTATTTACTACCGGACGAGGGACAAAGCCCTGGAGGCTCTGGAGAGAAATGACATAAATTTTATCATGGGGTCCATGAATCAGCTCATGAGTCTGACCAATTACCGGGAAAATCCTGGCTATAAAGCCGGTCTCATCTTCAATCACCCTATTCCATCTGGACCGGCTTACGGCCTTCACCAGGACCGGCTGAAAAGAGTCATGGATACGGCTCTGGCCTTGGTTGACGTGGAAAAGATAACCGACAACTGGAACCGGCGGATGTTTGACTACAACCGCAAGTTTTTAAACGACGCTATTCCTTATGTGATTATTTTCGGGTTCCTGCTTTTAATGGCCATTCTGGCCCTGGTTTCGGTCAACGCTAAAAACCGCAAGTTAAATAAAGATCTGGAAACTTTGGTCGATGAAAGAACACGGAAGCTGCTGGCCACAGAAGGCGATTTAGAGGCAGAAAGACAGTTATTTAAGCGCATCTTAGATTCCTGCCCCATAAGCTTTACCATTACCCAGGACGGTGTTCTGGTCTTCATGACACCTTTTGCCGAAACGTTTTTCGGAGTCAAATTAGGCGACCGGCGGGACGGCCTGTTTGCCGACCCGGAGGAACTGACGAATGCTCTTCAGGACCTGGAAGACGGTCAGGAAATCAACTGGCGGCCAATGCGGGTCATCAGGCAGGACGGGGAGATAAGGGAAGTTTTAGTCAATTCTTTTAAAAGCGATTACTACGGCTCCCAGAGCCTTATGACTTGGTACACCGATGTCACGGAACTCAGAAATAATGCCCGGGAACTGACCCTGGCCAGGGACATAGCCGAAGACAGCGCCAGGGCCAAAAGCGAGTTTCTGGCCAATATGAGCCACGAAATCCGAACCCCCATGAACGCCATTTTAGGTCTGACCCAACTGGCTTTGCAGACCGAGTTAAATGTCATTCAAAGAGATTATCTGGAAAAAACGTCTCAGGCGGCCAGCTCTCTTTTAGGCATTATTAATGATATTTTAGATTTCTCCAAAATTGAGGCCGGCAAGCTGGCCATGGAGAAGATAGAGTTTTTACTGGAAGAGGTCATTAATAATGTCGTCAATGTCACATTAGTCAAAGTCAATGAAAAAAATCTGGAGCTGCTGCTGTCAGTGGCTCCCAACACTCCGACGTGCCTAATCGGGGATCCGTTAAGATTAGGCCAGGTTTTAAACAATTTACTGAGCAACGCCGTCAAGTTCACCGAAAAAGGTCAGGTCGATCTGGTGGTGGCCGTCATGCAGGAGACCCACAACCAGGTCACTTTAAGGTTTGAGGTCCGGGATACGGGCATCGGCTTGACCGATGAGCAGATAGCCCAGCTTTTTACAGCTTTTAATCAGGGTGATACATCGGTCACCCGCCGTTACGGGGGCACAGGTCTGGGTCTGGCCATCAGCAAAAGCTTAGTGGAAATGATGGGCGGTTCCATATGGTGTCAGGGTGTCAGGGGACAAGGCTCCAGTTTTTGTTTTACGGCCCGCTTCGGAGTCGGCGACCGCAGTTTAAGGTACGCCAGCCGTCAGTCGGAACTTAAAGATATTGTTGTTCTGGCCGTTGACGATTATGAGCCGGTATTAACGGTCTTAGTCGATAATCTTAAATCTTTGGGCGTTACAGCATTAGGCTGCACTTCGGGCCAGGAGGCTCTATCCGTTTTAAAAACCAGGATGGCCGGTAATCTGCCGGTTAATGCGGTTATTTTAGACTGGAAAATGCCGGAAATGGACGGCCTGGAGACAGCCGACGAGATAATTAAGCTCATGCCCGAAGACAAAAGGCCGGCCTTAATTATGGTCACGGCCAATGACCGGGAAGACCTGGCAGTTTTAGTTAAAGAACACGGCATTAAAGCCATCGTGCCCAAGCCTATCTCGGCTTCCTCGGTCTTAAACGCTTTGACCGAAGTCCTAAATATCAGCCGGGATTCGGAACAAAAATCGGTCAAAAAAGTTAAAAAAGAAACAGCCGACATTTCCCAGGTGGCGCATCTCAAAGGGTCGAAAATTTTACTGGCCGAAGATAATGAAGTCAATCAGCTGGTGGCTAAAAGGCTCCTTAAAAATGCCGGTTTTGACGTTTCTATAGCCAATAACGGTCTGGAAGCTGTGGCTATGGTCCAGGCCGACTCTTATGATCTGGTCTTAATGGACATCCAGATGCCGGAAATGGACGGTCTGACGGCTACAAAGACCATCAGGACCCTGCCCGGCTTTGATAAACTGCCTATTGTGGCCATGACGGCCCACGCCATGAGCGGGGACCGGGAGATGAGTTTAGCGGCCGGCATGAACGATCATGTAACGAAGCCCATTAATTTAGCCGAACTTTATACGACCCTGAACCGCTGGCTCAAACCCAAAGAATCAGATGCGGCCGGAAACGTTTTTCATGATTATATCATCTGATTATATTTTGAATATACAGAAAAACACGTTATAATATTTTATATGAGTATTATATTTTTAAGCTTTTCGAATATGATTTTTTGCATCTGATATATTAAATCAAACCTGGCCGGAATAATCCCAAGCGTCGGCGGCTTCAAAATTTAGAGCCGGTTTCCCTCCCTGCAGATCCAACCTCCTGAACGGAATGTCTATAAAGAGTCCATAACTCTGTATTGAAATCAACCGCTAAACCAAGAACAAAGCCGGTTGCCCGAACAGCTCTCGGGCATGGCCGAGGGATTGACTGGAAAGCCCGAACAGGGTTGATGGGGCTGGTAAATATAATAGTTAGCCCAGGTTGAAGCAGTCATGGCTGTATTTAAAATTTTTTATGCTTTTAAAATCTAATTTATATAATAAATACTAATGAGATGTAAATAATAGATTGCTTTTATGTGGTGCTGGCAAAAACCGCATTTTTCCGGGCCGCCCCTTTGTTCGCGAATTAGGTTTGACGCAAGGTCATGCCTGCATGGCTGACGGCCCCGCAAAAGTCATTTTTAGAAAACTACATTTATAACTATTTGATACCGTTACCTTTTTTCAACGTGACCTCTAAAAACAGGTGGTTTTTGCAAAGGCATCACGGTCCGCATTCGCAATTCTCAAAATTGACTCAGAGTGACTGCCTGCGGCTAGTCACAGTGAGCCGCCGCAGAAAGAGAAATATGTGGTGATTCGCTTCAACATAGGTCAGGCTTTGTCGATTTGATTAACTCTGGGTTGCGTGGCCAGGGAACGCTTGTGAATAATCCGCCAATATTTAACAGTCCGGATTTTATATTTTATCCTGAATAACGTTTAAAAAACAACCTATTAAAATTAAATAGGCTAATGTTTTGTCAAAAAAAACACTGAAAAATTTTACAAAAAATTAACATAAAATCCAAAGCTTATTGACAGTGGTTTTTTATAACTTTCGTCATGAACCTGAAAAAGCTGCCCAATTCCATATTTTACTTTTTAACTTTCCTGTCGGCTGTGGGTCTGGTAGTCCTGACGGTCGGGCTGGTGGTGACCCTGGCGGTCGAGTCCCGTCCGGCCTTCCAAAGGTTTGGGTTTTTCCGTTTTTTACTGTCAACTGACTGGAACTACACCGACCAGATTTACGGCGCTCTGAGACCTCTGACCGGAACAGTTCTGGCCACGCTCGGGGCTGCGGTCCTGGCCGTTCCGGTGGCTTTGGGCATCAGCGTCTTTTTAACCGAGTTGTGTCCCCATAAACTGAAAAGCCCCATCGCCGTGGCCATTGAGTTACTGGCGGCCATTCCCAGCATTATTTACGGCCTGTGGGGACTTTTTGTCCTGGCCCCGTTTGTGGAAACTTATATTCAGCCGTTTTTTTCCGGAACGTTAGGCGGCCTGCCCTGGGCGGGGGGATTTTTCCAGGTCCGTCTGGCCGGGGGGCTTAACCTGCTGACCGCCTCCATGGTTCTGGCGGTCATGATTCTGCCATTTGTGGCTTCTTTAGCCCGGGAAGGCTTTGACCAGGTCCCGGAGGTGTTAAAAGAATCGGCTTACGGCTTGGGAGCCACCCGCTGGGAGACGATCCTGGCCGTTGTCTGGCCGACTGCCCAAAAAGCCGTGGTCGGCGGCATTATAATGGCAACAGGTCGGGCCTTAGGTGAGACTATGGCCGTAGCGTATGTCATAGGTAACAGGCACGGAGCTTTGGATTCTATTTTTTCACCCTACGTTACTATTACTTCGGTCATTGCCAATGAGTTTAACGAAGCCGGACCTATCCAGATGTCGGCGCTGTTTGCCCTGACTCTGGCTTTATTTCTGGCTAATTTACTGGTTTTAAGTCTGGCCAGATACCTTATGAGGCAAAAATGAAACCCCATTCAGGCCGCCTGTGGGTTAATTACCTGGCTTTAGGCTTGGCCACGGCCTGCGCTCTTTTTGGTCTGGGCCTGCTTTTCTTAATTCTCTACGATATTGTTTCCCACGGCCTGACCTCATTATCAATCAGCCTTTTGACCCAGGATCCGGCCGGACCTTTGGGCAGGGGAGGACTTAAAGGAGCCTTTTTAGGCCAGGGCCTGCTGACTTTAATGGCCGCCCTGGTCGGGGTGCCTCTGGGCGTTCTGGGGGGTACGTATTTAGCCGAGTACGGCCGGGATAAAAAATTTTCCAAAGTTATAATCAGTCTGTGCGATCTGGCCATGAGCCTGCCGTCCATTGTGATCGGCATTTTTGTTTATTCTATCCTGGTTAAACCCCTGGGCGGGTTTAACGGCTGGGCCGGTTCGGCCGCGCTGGCTGTCATCATGGTGCCTTTAGTCATGCGAACCACTGAAAGTATGCTGTCTATGGTGCCCTGGACACTCCGGGAAGCGGCTCTGGCTTTAGGCAGTCCTTATTATCAGGTGATAATTAAAATTGTCTACCGTCAGGCGGCCAGCGGTATCCTGACCGGCATCCTGCTGGCTATTGCCCGGGTGGCCGGGGAGACGGCCCCTCTGATGTTCACATCCTTTAATAATAATTATTTTGAACTGAACTTAAACCGCCCGATGCCCTCGGTTACGGTCAGTATCTACCAGTACGCCGGGTCACCTTTTGACGCCTGGATCGGTCAGGCCTGGGCCGCCGCTTTGATGGTTACCGTGGTCGTCCTTTTTTTAAACATCCTGGGGCGCCTTTTAGTTAAGGTTAAAAAAGCCTAAAAGCTTGATGAGGCTGAAAAATGAGTCATGAGCCGGCCGAAGCGGAACTCAAGGATTTAATTACTATTGAAGAACTCTGTTTCTTTTTCGGGGATAATCAGGTCCTTAAAAATATCAATATGCCTATCCGGGACAAGAGCATAACGTCACTTATAGGTCCCAGCGGCTGCGGCAAGACCACCCTTTTAAGGTGCTTTAACCGCATGCACGATCTTTATCCCAATAATCATTACGAAGGCCGGATTCGCATGGAAAACAGGAATATTTTAGACAAAGGCCAGGATCTGATTTGGCTGAGGAGCCGTCTTGGCATGGTCTTCCAGAAGCCGACCCCGTTTCCAATGAGTATATATGATAATATAGCTTACGGCCTGAAACTAAAAAAAATTACCAATAGGTCCATTGTCCGGGACTTGGTGGAAAAAGCTTTAAGACAGGCTAATCTGTGGACGGAAGTTAAAGACCGGCTTAAAGAAAGCGCCTTAGGTCTCTCGGGCGGTCAGCAGCAGCGTTTGTCCATTGCCAGATCTCTGGCCGTAAATCCTTTGGTTTTGCTCTTTGACGAGGCTACCAGCGCCTTAGATCCTATCTCTTCGGCTAAGATAGAAGAGATGATGGTGGAACTGAAAAAAGATGTCACCATGGTCGTGGTCACCCATAACATGCAGCAGGCCGCCCGCATCTCCGATTACACCGCCTTGATGTACCTGGGCTCCCTGGTGGAGTACGGGGAAACTAATGATATATTCACCAGACCGAAAATGAAGATGACCGAGCAGTACGTGGCCGGTCATTTTGGCTGATGAAAAAGGGGCAGCCTGTGGAAGCAATTGAATTAGAAGTCCAGAACATCAAGGAAAAGATCTCGGCCATGAGCGTGACGGCAGCCAATATGTACTTAGACGCTTTAAGGAGCTTGTCTACTCATGATGTGCCTCTGGCTCTGGAAGTCATAGACAGGGATAAGGAAGTAGACCGGCTCGAACTTATCATTGACGAGATGTGCCTTACATTTTTGGCCCGGTATGCCCCCAAAGCCGGGGAACTCCGGTTTGTGGTGGCCATCTTAAGACTCATCATTGAGCTGGAGAGAATCGGCGACCACTCCAAGGTCATGGCCCGGCAGGTCGTGAAATTTCATCTGGCCCCTACGCTGAACGCCCTGCCGGAGTGGCAGGAGATCTCCATACTCCCGTATCAGATGCTGAACGAGGCCGTGGATACATTTCTTGAGACCAATGTCACTAAATACGCAGCCATCATAAAAACAGACGAGACGGTGGGACGGCTTCAGAAAAGCTTGAACGAAAGCCTGGTCAGTCTCATCCGCCGGGACACGACCCATACCTGGCCGGCGGTCTCGCTGATTAACATTATCCGCCGGCTGGAGAGGATTGCCGATCACGCTAAAAATATCGCCGAACTGGTGCCATACTGCGCCACCGGTGAAGTGATCCGACACCGGGTGATTTGATGCGAATTTTAACTATTGAAGACGAAGCGGCTCTAAGAGAGCTGATTGAATATGATCTGACCAGAGCCGGTTTTCAGTGTCTGTGCCTGGATAACGCCAATGACGCCCTGATCGCGGTTGAAGACTGGCTGCCGGAGCTGATCCTTTTAGATCTCATGCTGCCTGGTCTCCAGGGTCTTCAGTTTCTGGAGATTATCCGGAAAAAACAGACCACTCCGGTCATAGTTATTTCGGCCCGCAACAGTGAAAAGGATATTATTGCCGCTTTAGACCGGGGCGCAGACGATTATGTCACCAAACCTTTTACCTTTAATTTTCTGGAAGCCAAGATCAGAGCCGTTATGCGGCGCGGCCAGGCCGGCTTTTCCGCAGTCATAGAGGCCGGCGGCATCAGACTCGATCTGACCAGCCACAGGGTAAAAATTGATAATCAGGTCTTAAATCTTACCCAGAAGGAATTTGAACTTTTAAGTTTATTCATGCGTTCCCCGGGCCAGGTCTTTTCCCGTAACCAGCTGTTAAACGCCGTCTGGGGCTACGATAATGAGTTGATCAGCCGGACTGTCGATGCCCATGTGGCCACGTTAAGAAAAAAACTGGCCGATAAAGGCCGCTATATTCAGACTCTTCCCAAGATAGGTTACGCCTGGGAGGTGGAATAATTGATCTCCAAGTACAAACTTTTAGCCCTGATTTTAGTTCCCGCAGTGGTCGTACTGACTGTTGGCCTGGCTTTTATTCAGCAGAAAAACCAGGAAATGAGCCGGGATCAGTTTGAAAAGCTACTTTATACGAGCTGGCATTTAGCCCGTCTGTACTATGAAAGAGGCCCCTTTGAGCCTGAGCCGGTCCGGAAAATGACCGGAGAAATAGGCTTCCGTCTGACATTAATTAACGGACAGGGTCAGGTGACCTTTGATTCCGAGGTCCCGGGGGAACTGGAATCGCACCGGGATCGGCCGGAAATTAAAGCCGCGACCGTGGATAAGCCTATATTTGCGACCAGAATCAGCGAGACCACGGGTATAAAGACCATGTACTATGCCCAGAAGGCAGACAGCAACACGGTTTTAAGGGTCTCAAGCCCAATGGAGTACTACGAAAACCAAAGGGAGCTTTTTTTTCGGGAGACTATTTTGGCGGTTGCATTTCTAACTTTGGCCGTCCTAGTTTTTGGCTTAATCGTCTTCCGGCAGTTCGGGCGGATCTACTTTCAATTAAGCCGGGCAGTGGAGAGAGCTAAAAACGGGGATGAGGCGCTGCCGACCTTTAAAAGCTTGGATTTAGACGAGGCCTTATTTTCATTAAGTCACGTGACGAGAGTTCTCAGGGACAAAAATCAGGAAATAAGTTTTTTAAACCAGCGCTTGGAATATATACTCAAAAACATAAATGAGGGGGTTATATTTTTAGACGGCAGTCAGATCCTCTATCATAATGAAAGGGCTGAAGAGATATTAAACTGCCGTATACCAGATAATATAACCAAGATCACCAAAAAGGAAGTATTAAATATTTTTGCCTCGGTCAAAAAACCTCAGGCCAACCAGCTCCGGCTGGGGGAAAAGTTCATTCTCTTTGACCAGACCTGGGAAGATAATCAACTTTTGGTTATTTTCCATGATCAGACAGAAAAGGAAAAATATACCAGTTACAAATCCGATCTCATAGGCAACATTTCCCATGAATTGAAAACACCTCTGGCCCTAATTTTAGGGGCCTCGGAAGTCATTTTGAAAGACAAGGATATGGCCAGGCCTTTTCTGGAGAAATTTTTATCAGCTCTGTATAAAAACGCCCAGCGCTTGAACGGGCTGCTGGATGATCTAATTGTGCTGCACCAGCTGGAGGCCAGACCGGAGGCCTTTGACGAGTCCTGCGATTTAGGCGAAATAATGGGTGAAATTGAGGAAATGATCGAGCCGGGCGACAAGAAAGTCAATTTCAGTTTTGATACTGGTCTGATAAAATGCCACAGCACCCATATTATCAGCATCCTGACGAACCTGATTAATAATGCCTTAAAGTACTCCCAGGGTCCGGAGATTGAAGTCTCGGTCAGACAAAAGGATCTTTTCCTGGAAATTTCCGTCTCCGACCTTGGACCGCCAATACCGGAGAGCGAGTACGAACGGATTTTTGAGAGGTTTTATTCGATTTCCAGGTCAAGAAACCGCAGTGTGTCCGGGTCGGGTCTTGGTCTGGCCATAGTTAAGCATATTGCCCGTCTTTACCAGGGTCAGGTTCAGGTGACCGGCAATGAGCGTGGCGGCAATACTTTCTGGGTCAGACTGACCGCGCCAAAAACTGTGAACTAAAAGCATGAACCTCTTCAGGAAGATTGTTCAGCCGAAAGAAATTGTGGGGCGGCCGTTCACGGAATTGTTCCTGGCCAAATGTTCAAAATTACTGAAGTATTTACATAAAAGCGTAACTGGTCTGAAGAAATGAGCCGCCAGGAGATTACTGGCCTGAAAAACATAAAGCATCGGGTTTTTTCAGTCAAACCCGCTTTCTTTTGGGCGGCCAGGTTTTAATCCGCCTCTCCAGCCGGCTGTTCACGCAGCTGCAGCAGATCCTGACTGTCCAGGACATGAGTCTGCCCGTTTTTCACAAAGACGCAGGCCCCGACATTTCGGTCCTTCAGATCCACGGCCAAAGAAATGAGGATAGGGTTTTTGGAGGCGCCGCAGTCATGGTCCAGGATCTGGGCCAGCCCGGCCTGTCTTCAGCGGTTTTCATCTCAATTATGCAGCGGTTTTTATCTAAATTATGCAATTGATATCTTTGTGCCTGACCTCCATACCGGCCTGACCCCGGTTTTTTCTGGCTTCCGGACGGACATCCGCCCCGGTTTACCTCAGACAGGCCTGCAAGACGCTCCGGCAGAAAACCCCGCCCTTTTTCAGACTCAGGGATTCCATGAAGCTCACGGCCGAATTCGGTTCGGACACGCCGAGCCTCTCTTCGGCCTGTTCCAGGGCCGCCGCCTCAGCCATTCTTTCAGGTGAAAAAAGATTATCCATGGAAAGAGCCGCCAGAGCGGACCGGACTTCAAAGTTTGGGACAGTCCAGGGTGCAGGAGCCGCCGCTGCCTTCCCGCCGGGTCAAATATCCCGCCTGACAGAGAAATACTTCCTGAGGCGCGGCGCCGGTTTCCCCAGGCGTTCCGGCGAAATTTTTGCTTACCGGAAGGCCGGAAAACTCCTCTGCGGTCAGTTTATAATCTCGGAGAAATTTCCGGATAGACCCGTTGGAGCCGGATTCCATCCAAAGGTAATCTGATCTGCAACGTAAGCCCCGTAGCCGGTTTGACCGGTTTATTCTGTCTGGACCTCAGCTGCAGCGAAATTAGTGACCTGACGGCTCTGGGGTCTCTTAATCTGGGTATCCTGAACTTAAGCGGCAGTCAGATCTCTGACTCGGGCCGTCAACAGACCTGACCAGACGGACAGAATTTGATTTAAACAACAATCAAATCCGCGATATCAGCCCGCTGACCAAATTGCGCAGTCTAAGCTGTCTGAGTTTAAGTGACAATACTATCCGTGATATCCGGGTTTTGTCCAGATTAACCGGTTTGGCAGGCTTAGTTTTCGAAGACAACGGCTTAAGTGACTTGATCGTCCTGAGTCCGCTGAAGGGGATATATTGGTTGCGCTTGGGCCATAGCCGGATTGAAGGTCTGAGTCCCGCGGCTGGTTTGACCAAGCTGACCGATCTATACCTGCCCAGCAGCCGGATTAATGATTTATGCCCTTTGGCCACCCTGAATCTTTTACGTACCCTGGATTTGAGCCGTAATTTGATGAGCAATACAAAGCCACTGGACGGACTGACCAACCTAATTGAACTGAATCTGGACGGCAGTCTCCTGTCTGACTAACGCATCCGTCCGACTTTAGGCGGGAAGACAAAGTCAGGTTTTATTCCGTACCGCCGAATACCGGGAAGACAAGTCAGCCCGAATGGAGGCGGATTTCTGACAGTGAGGCCGCGAGTGTTTCAGTTCCTGTTTTCCTTAAACCAAGCCTCCTGCGGCTAATTTATTTTCAGCCGTGACTGCCCAGCAAGACCGGCGATTTGGCATAAAATCGCTGCTTCTTCTGTCTGCCGGCCAAGACAGTTCAGAGATTATCTCCATCGCCTGGTCTGATGGTTTTCCGGCTTAACCGATTATGACTATAAGCCCTGCATATGCCGTAAATAGCAGACTTTTGGCTGGAAACCGGCCAGTATTTGGTCCAAATATGACCAGTAATTTGTCTGGTCCAGTAATATGGTGTAGTCTAGGCCGAAGACTGCCCGGACAGTCTTTTTTCAATCATCAGTTAAAACTATTTTACAAAAATATTACAAAGATTGGATATCTTCTTAAACTCGGGGCCGTATTTTTTTGACATGGCTATATCCACCCTACAAGATTTTCTGAGGTATGAACATGTCAAAATTTGCTTTATTATTGATGTTTCTGGGCCTTATAGTCCCGACACCGGCTTTGGCCGCTGAAGTGACCGGGGCCGGGGCTTCTTTTCCTTATCCGGTCTATTCGGCCTGGGCCATGAGTTACCAGAAAGAAACCGAAAACCGGGTCAACTATCAGTCCATAGGATCCGGCGGCGGCATTAAGCAGGTTACCGAGGGCACGGTCGATTTCGGAGCCACAGACGACCCTCTGACCACGGAAACCCTGACCAAAGATAACCTCATACAATTCCCGGCCGTGGTCGGCGGAGTGGTGGTGGTGGTTAACATTCAGGGCCTGGCCGCCGATCAGCTCATTTTGGGAGGCGAAGTGATCGCCGACATTTACCGGGGTCAGATTACCAAGTGGAACGATCCGTCCATTGCGGCTTTAAATCCGGGCCTTAGTCTGCCGGATGCCACCATCTCCGTTGTCTACCGTTCCGACAGCTCCGGCACTTCGGCCATCTTTACCACTTATCTGTCCGGGGTTTCGGCGAAGTTTAAAGCCCAAATAGGGGCAGGCAAATCGGTCAACTGGCCGGTGGGAATTGGGGCTAAAGGCAATGACGGAGTCTCGGCCAATGTCAAGAAGATCCAAAACAGCATAGGCTACACCGAATACGCCTACGCTCTCCAGAGTTCTCTGACCACTACTCAGATAATAAACCTGGAAGGTAAAAAGATTAAACCGAGCGCTTCAAGTTTTACGGCCGCAGCCGGTCAGGCTCAATGGGATCAGGCCAAAGGCTACTACCTGTGGCTGGTCAATACTCCTGGCAGTGAGTCCTGGCCCATTGCGGCGGCTACGTACATTTTGATTAAAAAAGATAACTCCGAAGCTCTGACCAAAGTGACCGGCTTTTTTGACTGGTGTTTTAACAACGGCGATAAAGAAGCTGAATCCCTCCACTATGTGCCCCTTCCCGCAGCTTTAAAGGCCGATATCAGGGATTATTGGAAAAAAGCCATAGTGAAATAGAAAATAACCGCTTCTGGAAAGGGAAAAGCCCCAAACCTATATAGGTTTGAGGCTTTTTTAACTTATTTGAACTGATTTCCGGCGGCTTGACCGGCGTCCGGGTCAGGGGCTGTAAAGAAGATTCTGGTGAAGGGCTTTACTGCCAATATCCCGGCGGTAGTGAGCCCCCGCCCACTTGATATCAGATACCGCCTCATAAGCCGTATCAACGGCTTTCTGTAAGTTATCCCCCAAACCGGTGACGGCTAAAACCCGGCCGCCGTTCGTATAACGGTTCAGACTGCGGCCTTCCTGGCGGTATTCCACTCCGGCTTCAAAGACTTCCACATTGGGGCGCTCTCTGGCTTTATCAATGCCGGTAATTAAATCGCCCTTCCGGTAAGCTCCGGGATAGCCTTCGGCACTCATGACCACCGTGGCCGCACTTTGGTCTGACCATTCTAGTTTAATATCCTCCAGCCTCCCTTCGGCTGTAGCCAGAAAAACTTCTGCTAAATCGGATTTAAGTAAAGGCATTAAAGCCTGAGTCTCGGGATCGCCGAAGCGTGCGTTGAATTCCAGAAGTTTGGGACCGTTTAAAGTCACCATCAAACCGGCATATAAAAGGCCGGAAAAAGGTGTCCCTTCTGTGGCCAGACCAGTGACGGCAGGCTTAATGATGGTCTCCATGATGGTGTTTTTTAGGTGAGGGCTGATTAGCGGAGCCGGACAGTAAGCGCCCATGCCGCCGGTATTGGGGCCGCAGTCATTGTCGTAAATGGTTTTGTGATCCTGTGCCGAAGGCAGAGGCAGAACAGTTTTTCCGTCGGTGATAACAAAAAAGGAACTCTCTTCTCCGGCCAGATACTCTTCCACCAGCATCCTTTTGCCGGCCCCCAGACCTGAAAGAGTACAGATTGCCTTTAACGCTGCCTCCAGCTTACCGCAGATAATGACCCCTTTACCCTGAGCCAGGCCGTCGGCTTTCAAGACCAGAGGGTAACTGGCTGCTTCGAGATATTGTTTAGCTTCCTCAAAATCGTAAAAAACGGCGTAACTGGCTGTGGGCAGATTGTGGCGGACCATGAAATCTTTGGCAAAGACTTTGGACCCCTCAATTTGAGCGGCCCGGCCGGAAGGACCGAAGACTAAAAATCCTTCGCTTCTGAGCAGATCGGTCAGACCTAAAACCAGAGGCACCTCGGGACCTATGACCGTCAAATCCGGCTTCCTCTGGCGGGCTAAGATCGTCAGAGCACTGATGTTGTCGGGCGCAATCTGGACTGTCTCGCCTAAGGCGGCCAAAGCCGGACTTCCGGGAGCCGAAATCAGTTTGACTTGCGGGTTTTTTTTCAAATGCCAGGCTAAGGCGTGCTCCCGCCCTCCCGAACCGATCAGAAGGATTTTCATAGTCTCCTCTAATGTAAAACCAGAACCACCCAATTATATGGGAAAAACAACTATTTGAGCAAAAATAGCCAATATTCAGTAAAATAATAGTAAAAACCATTACAGTAAAACTGGCATTATCTTTTGGCTATGGGCCGAAGGACCCAAAAAACTTTCTTTGAATAAATTAACATTTTTCCAGGTCAAATATCAGGAAAAATTACTATCTGCTCTCCAGAGCCTCTAGAAAGGCCGTTTTAACTTTTAGTAAAGCCTCAGCCAGTCCGTCGGCGTTGGGTCCGCCGGCCTGAGCAAGCAGAGGATTGCCGCCGCCACGGCCGCCGACCGCTTCGGCCATGGGGCCAATCAAAAGGCCGGCAGGAAATTTATCGGCCAGCTCCTTGGAGACTGACACTAAAAGAAGGGCTTTATTATCCCTGGACCTGGCGGCCAGAGCCAGAATAGATTCAGGCCCTAGTTTTTCCCGGAGCAAATCTCCCAGCTCCCTTAAGCGCCGGGGTTCGTCGGCTGTTACTTCCCGGGCTAAAAACTTAATTCCGCCAACGGTTTCGGCCTGCTCGGCCAGCGGACCTGGCTCGAAGCCGGTCGGCTCTGGTTTAGGGGTTTTGGCCTGATCCAGAAGCTTTTGAAGCCGGGCGGACAACTCCTCCGGTTTACTTTTAAGTTTTCCGGCCAGATCTTTAACGTAGCCTCTTATTTTTTGGAATTCGGCTATGGCGGGGACTCCGGTCAGACACTCTAACCGGCGGACTCCGGCGGCCACAGCGCTTTCCGATAATATTAGAAAAAAGCCGATATCCCCGGTTCTTTGGGCGTGGGTGCCGCCGCACAGTTCTCTGGACGGGCCCATGGTCACTACCCGGACTTTATCGCCGTAGCGTTCCTCAAATAGAGCCATGGCCCCGGTCCGGACAGCCTCTTCATAGTCCAGGACCTGGGTTTCCACGGGCCAGTTTAAAGAAATTTCCCTGTTAACCAGTCTTTCGGTTTCCGTTAACTCGAACTCTCTGACCTGAGACTGGTGGGTAAAGTCAAAACGGAGCTTTTCGGCCGAGACCTGGGAGCCGGCCTGGCGGACGTGGTCACCTAATACAGTCCTTAAAGCATTATGGAGAAGATGGGTGGCGCTGTGGTTAGCCATAACTGCCAGACGGTTCGGCATATCAACGGCTAAAGTGGCCGGGGTCAGAGAGATAACGCCTTCCGTCACCCGGCCCCGGTGGACAATAACGCCCCCCGGAACTTTGAAGGTATCCAGGACTTCCACTTTTCCCCGGCTGAAAATAATTCGGCCCAGATCGCCTGTCTGGCCGCCGGAAGCGGCGTAGAAAGGCGTTTTAGTGAAGATTAAACTGACTTCATCGCCTGCCTGGGCCTCTAAAGCGGATTGGCCGTTTTTGATGATTAAGGCCGGAACCTTATCTATTTCCGTAAAATGGTCATAACCGGTGAATCCGGATGTAAAGCCGGTGGCCGTTAAACTGTTGATTAAAGTCAGAGCCGCGTCGCCGGCCCCCCGGTCGGAACGCCAGGCCGCCCGGCCTTTGGCTCTCTGGTTGCTCATGCTCTCTTCAAACCCAGCCTCATCCACCGAAAGGCCGTGTTCTCGGGCCACATCGGAGACCAAGTCAATGGGAAAGCCGTAAGTATCGTAGAGTTTAAAGGCAACGAAGCCGTCCAGAGCCTGTTGGTTTTTGGCTTTCAAGTCTTCAATGGCCTGATTTAAAATGGCCAGCCCTGTGCCAAGAGTCTCCCCGAATCTTTCTTCTTCACTTAAAATTAAGCTTTTAATGTAAGAAGCCTGATCGCTTATCTCCGGGTATGGGCCCTTTAAAGTATCAATGACCGTGGAGACAACTTCGGTTAAAAAAGGCCGGTCTAGACCCAATTTTCGGCCGTGACGGACAGCTCGCCGCAAGATGCGTCTTAAGACATAACCGCGTCCTAAATTTTCGGGCCTGACTCCGTCACTGATTAAAAAGGTGACGGCCCGGCTGTGATCGGCGATAACTCGGAGGGAAACATTGGTCTGGAAATTTTTATCATCCTGGGTCAGTATCTTTCCGTAAACATAGGGGATGCCGGAAAGAGAGGCGACTTTTTCCAGTAAGGGCCGGAAGAGATCGGTTTCAAAATTGCTGGGCACCTTCTGGGTCACAGCGGCTAAACGCTCTAAACCCATGCCCGTATCAATGGAAGGGCGGGGCAGTGGTCTGGTTTCTCCGTCAGTCGTTCTTTCAAACTGCATGAATACCAGGTTCCAGATCTCCAGATACCGGTCACAGTCACAGCCCGGAGCGCAGTCGGGCCGGCCGCAGCCCAGTTCCGGTCCCTGATCGATCAAGATCTCACTGCACGGTCCGCAGGGTCCGGTGTCGCCCATGGCCCAGAAATTGTCTTTTTCGTCCAGCCGGACCAACCGGTCGGCAGGAATACCGACCAGTTTGGCCCAGAGATCGGCTGCTTCGTCGTCCTCACGGAAAACGGTGACATAAAGCTTGTCGGCCGGCAGATTAAAGATCCTGGTCAATAAGTCCCAGGCCCAGACTATGGCCTCTGATTTAAAATAATCCCCAAAGGAGAAATTGCCGAGCATCTCAAAGAAAGTATGGTGCCGGGCCGTGTAGCCGACGTTTTCCAAGTCATTATGCTTGCCGCCGGCCCGGACACATTTTTGGGATGTGGTGGCCCGGGCATAGTCCCTTTTTTCTTCTCCGGTGAAGAGGCGTTTAAACTGGACCATGCCGGCATTGGTAAACAATAACGTAGGGTCGTCTCTGGGAACCAAAGAGCCGGAGCCGACCCGCCGGTGGTCAAGTTTTTGGAAATAATCCAGAAAAGATTGTCTCAAAGCCGAAGAATTCATATGCCCTTAATTTCGCTCGTATTAGTTTACTCAAAAGCCGGAAACAAAATTATTCTGCAGACTTGGCCGCCCCGGACTCGGGATCCAGGCCGTCGCCGTCATCGGGCTCCATGGGTTCCAGAGGAAATTCGGCCATGGCCTCGGTCACTTTTTCGGCCAGAAGGCCGTAAGCGCCCTTTAAGCTTTCCTCAATGCTCTTGGCCACCTCGGGATTTTCCTTAAGAAAGAGGCGGGCTTTTTCTTTGCCATTGCCAATCCTCTCCCCGTTGTAGGAGTACCAAGCCCCGCTTTTTTCCACAATGTCCATGACCACGCCCAGATCGATGAGCTCACTTTCCCGTGAAATGCCCAGGCCGTACAGAATATCAAACGTAGCTTCCTTAAAAGGCGGAGCAATCTTATTTTTTACGACCTTAACTCTGGTCAGATTGCCGATCTTAGCGTCTTCGGCCCCCTTGACATAGCTCGTCCGTCGGATATCCAAACGCATGGTGGCGTAGAATTTCAGAGCATAGCCGCCGGTCGTCACTTCCGGGTTGCCGTAGGCCATAGCCCCGATCTTTAAACGGACCTGGTTGATGAAGATGACCGAGGTCTGGGACTTGTAAATAGCCCCGGTCAGTTTCCGCATGGCCTGGCTCATGAGCCGGGCAATGGAGCCTGGATGGACATTGCCCATTTCCCCGGAGATCTCGGCTTCGGGCACCAAGGCAGCCACTGAGTCTATGACAATAATATCGACCGCTCCGCTGCGGACTAAAATCTCGGCGATATTTAAAGCTTGCTCTCCGCTGTCGGGCTGGCTGATTAAAAGTTCATCCGTGTTGACCCCTAAACGCCTGGCGTAACTGATATCCAATGCGTGTTCAGCGTCAATATAAGCCGCCACACCGTTCTGACCCTGTTCGTTTTTCAGTTTCTGGGCCTCGGCCACCACGTGAAGAGCCAGGGTAGTTTTGCCGCTTGATTCGGGACCATAGATTTCGACAATCCGGCCTCTCGGTATGCCGCCAACCCCTAAGGCAGCATCTAAGCCGATGGAACCGGTGGGAATGACCGAAACCGGTTCCGGTTCCTCACCGCCCAGTCTCATGATTGAGCCTTTCCCGAAGTTCTTCTCAATCTGGTCGAGGGCGTTTTTTAGGGTCTTGCTTTTGGGGTCCAAATTATCTACGGACTTGTCTTTGTCTTTTCTAGTTTTATCGGCGGCTTTGGCCATGACTACCTCAGATGGGCCGGGACCAACAATTAGGTACCGGGCTATTTTCCGGACAAGCCCAAAAAGGGCCAGGAAATTATTTATCCGGAATAAAAAGGGATATTATAACAGAAAGTCACTTCTGAGCGGATCGGCTGGATGACCCTGAATTATGAGCTAACATTCCCAAACATAGGGGAATACGGTTGAGACTAAATTCCAGGGATTGGGGCGGCATATCCTTTATACCAAAAGTAGATTCTGGATTTCATAACCCAATATAGCAGAGGCACGGTATTTTGACAAGATGAAACGTGGACTTTTGCGGACCAAAGCCAGTCAGTTTGAGGCCATAAAGTTGTGACTATTTTTGCATAATATAACCGAGAAGAGCCAATTAATACAGAGATATAAAATTTATCAGATTTTTAAAAATGTATTCATCTGGGTTTGACTTTTGGTCAGACTATTTACAAAATATGGATAAGTCCTCAGATGTCCTCAGGTCAAAAACGGGCTGACTACCATGTAGGGAAAGATGATCAAAGGGCATAAATTATTTTTGACCAGCATATAATTAAGGTATTGATATTTTAAAAACTTAATTTTTAAGTTTTTAGAATATTATTGTAACAAAGAATATTATTTTTTAGTCTGTTTATAAAGCTTTTTCCTTCATAATTGAGGCCTGAAATGATCAGACAAATTCTTTTGATTGCTCTTTTGTTTACCGGCCCCCTTTATGCCCAGGAAAGCCGGTGGGAGACCTATGATTTTAGCGGTGACCCGGCGGCCGGCGGACTGAAAGCACAGATCCGCTTTCCCCGGGACTTTCTGGTCAATCCAGTGACTAACCCTGGCGTAATTAAGCAGTTCGACAAGACAGGGCGTGATGGAACTTCCTATGTGACCGTGGCCAGAATAGATTTAGGTCCGTCCTTTTTAACATCTCTTTTTAAAAACAAAGACGGTACCTGGAATGAAGAGCGGGTAAACTTTTTTTGGCGGGGCATAACCGAAAGGCTGGACGGTCTGGAAGAATATGAAATCTTCACCTATCTGGGATATCCGGCCTGCAATATGGAACTGACCCAGCTTTTGGCCGGAAAAGAAAAGAATGACCGACTGATTTCCATAAGGTTTATTCTCTACGAGGGGGCAGTTATTAAGCTGGAATGCGGGGACATCACCAAAGACAGGGAGAAGGTCTCACATAAAACTTTATACAGCGAGGTCTGTCGACCTTTTTTTGAAAGCCTGACCTTTGAATGATTTTAGCTGAAAGCCGAGGATGGCCGCAGGTAACAAAACTGGCCACAAAAGGGACCGTTTAGCCGTAGTGCCTTAACTGGTTTCCGGCGAGGGTCAAGGCCCCGGGGACTGGTTTATTTATGGCCCCTGAGAAGCGAGGTAGAAGGGGCGGTTGGCTTTTTCCTCAGGCGGACTAAAAGGAGAAAAAATCTAAAATTAAAGAAAATGATATTTAAGGGTTAGCTGAGGCGGGATGGGACAATTTTTTCTAACCCCTTTAAGCGTTCACGGGCGGAGCCTTTTATTTAAAGGTTTATTGAGCAGAGCTTAATAACTGCAATTGTTGAATTGGCGCTTTTGCTGTCAGCTCTTTTCTTTTGTGGTAGCATCAGGGTGTCATCGACAGTGTGGTCTTAATATTGACCGTAGTATTCTTCCGTAAAGCTCCAATTCCTGGAATGAATGCTATAAACGACCGAATATTATGGCGGGAACGCAGCATCTCGCTGCACCTGCTATTTAAGGATTTTGTTAATAACCGGCTTGAGGGAGCTTATAATGTCTCAGGAGCCGCTGGATACACCAGAACAAGCCCGACAGTTGTGGGACAAGCTGTTGGAGTGGCGCAAAGCGGACCTCCAGCCGGCGGATGAACTAGCGTCCCAGATAGATCAATTTATGGCTCAGACGACCAACGATCTTCCCGGATCGGAGGTCTGCGGGAATCCGGTATGGAGACTTTTATCGGGGAGTCCTTCTCAGAGGAAAGAACCGCAGCCCAGACCGAAACCGGACCTCTTAGCCTCAATTCTAGGGGCAGTGAGTCATCGGTTCGGTCTGCGTCATATACAACTAATGGTACTGCAGAGTCCTCGGCTTCGGCTTCGTCCGATACCGGACGATATAACTCGGGACTTGGAGAAGGGCGGGGACGTGCTGATAACGGACGTTCAGCTGTACAATTTTTATCGCGCCCTGAACTATCTGGAAGACCAGTATCGCAGCGGGAACTGGCGGGTAACCTCAGACTCCGGAAGGGACGCCGCGCCCCTCACGCCCTTGGCGAGTCTGGACTGATCAATTCCCCGGACCCGGCGGAAGGCTTCGCCTCCGAGGCTCCGGAGACCTTCTTTGAGAAGGCTCTGCGGTTCATCGGGGAGACCGCCGCCTCCCTCATTGACGGCATCAATGTCCTGATCAACGGACCCGAGCCGCAGGTGGTCCGGTCCCTGCCCCTGAACTCCGGCGGATCTCCGGTCATGTCAGCCGGACTGGCCGCCGCCATTCTGTCTCAGATAGAAGCGGCCAGGGACCAGGCGGCTCAGGAAGCCACCGTAAACACGCCGGACTCAGGCTTCGCCTGGGCGGACTCAGACCGCCAGCCCCGCCGCTAACGCTCAGCTCCACCGGTTTCTGGCCCTCCGGCTACGGACTGCCTTTGAAGACTATCAGGCCCCGTTCCTCCGGGCCCGGGCCGCTGAGGTTATGAAGACTCCAGGCCAGTTTGTTCACCAAACACTGGGCTGTCGTTTTTCGCCTGAAGGATCCAAATGATTGAGTATTTGAGTACATTGACCTGGAATTTAGATATATTTTATATGGCATATAGAAATAAAATTTTTATATTTTTTATTTTATTGTTTATATATAATATTTTTTATTAATATACTAGAAGATAATAAAAATAGGTTAGCTTTTAAATATAGTTCATTTTATTAGCATAACATTTTTATTTTCTTTATTTGATTTTTTATTGATTTATCGGTTTAAAAACGTCTAAATTATAAATTTACAATCTATATTTTTTTATTATATATAATTTCAGTTGTATTTATCAAATTTTTAATGTTTAGATATATTAAAAGATATATATTGTATTTATATATTATAATAATATATAATTATTTATATCAGAGAACGACTGTATGATCTCCTCTTTAATCCCTGGAGATATTCGAGGCGCCCCAGATCAAAAAGAAAGACAAATAATCAACTGGGACAGTATCCGGCGAAGTCTCAGGTGACAGTATTTTCAAAAAATTCTGTGGTTATGGTCTCGCAGTAGTAATTCAGTTAAGATGTGGGTTTGGCAGTAAAAAAATTGTGAGCTGTTGCATTTGAAAGATTAATAATATTGATTAAATTAATATTTTATACTCTAATTATAATAAATAATATATTTTAAGTATGTAAAAAAACTAAAATACAACTCTATTTTAGATATCTTCGTCTCATAAGACGGGCGATTTTAGGTTCGGGTTTTACGGTTTTCACTTTTAAATTCAGCAGCTTTTAAAAGATTATTAAAAACGACTGATTTCTGACAGGATTTTGTCACGGTCGTAAACGAAAGCATCTGTGTCATATAAAACGGAAACTATATTATTAGTTGATTTCAATAAAAAACACAAAAAAATATAATTATACTTTTTATTAGCTAATTATTTATTTAATTTTCAGAAATACTTGATGTTACTTTAATTAAATATAAAATACATAATTATTTTTAATCAGCTCGTAGTTCTACATATATAATAGATGTCATTATATTTATAAGTAAAGAAAGAGGTAATGAAAGTAATGAAGAAATATAAAAGAAATTTTTAAAAAATTTTAATATATCGCCTTTATTTGGAAAAATAGAATGAGTAATGGTGAAAATTTGATGTAAAGAATTTACATTACAGTTTATAAAATGGCTTAAAGTGATAGATATTGTAGAAAAGAAACTAATTATAAATGAAAAACAAAATAATATAAATAAAATAAAAAATATTTTTACCTTGACCTTTTTTGGTCTGGTGAGCGATAGGCTTTCTTTAATGCTTTCACTGTACAAAAAATAGTCATTAATATAAACTGGTAATGCTAAAGATTGATAGATAAAAATATATGTAAAAAAGTATATATATAAAAAACTAAATATACCTAAATAAATTATATTAACTGGTTGTGCAAAAAAACATATAAAAACCATGAAAATACAAAATACAATAGAATATAGTATATAAAACATTAAAAGACTTATAAAATGGAAAAATAATATACTAAAGCGACGCAAAAAGAATAGATAAAACTCTTTAATGTCAAAATATATTTCTGATATATTATTTACAACGTGATAAGATATCCCTGAAGAGCATACATAAAAAAAAAGAAATAAAAAAATTTGAAGGCTAATAGGTCCAAGAACAGGAAAGTGAATAAATAAATATTTATATGTTAATATATATAATAGGCTATATATAGTCAATAAAAATATAAAATAAATAAATAGTATAAATATATTGGTTGATATGTACGAAATAGTTTTTTTTAATACAATTAATATATCAAAATTATCTTTATTAATAAGCGTCATTGATTTGCTTTTATATATGAGATTTGAGTAACTGATTAATGGCATTTTCTTGAATCCAGGTTCAAATCACGAATATTTTAACAGAAAATTTGGCTTGTTTGACGGAAATGAGAGCTTTAGACCGAATTTACATTAAAGTTTAGAGATATAAAACTATCTGAAATAATTAGATTTTTCCAGATAACTGGTAGTCAAACAATATTCATGTCCATGGCATATTTTTTAAGGCTATGCTCAGCCAAATATGCCTCAACAGCCTTTGGTGCTGTGCTAAAAACTGGAACTACTCTTGGTTTTTCATTTTTCCTCCTAGGAGCCTGTCTGTTTATAGCACTAAACCATTGAATTTATTGAATATTTCTCTAAACAGGTTATTGGTAAAAAGCTAGTAAAATCAGCAACTTAACGGATTTAAAACTCTGTAGTCCGAATTATTTCAGCATAGCATTTTGACGCTCACCTTGCAAACAGGTATTTCCGTTTCAAGCGAAACAAACAGCTTAAAATGCAGGCAAAAATATATTAAAATACTATAATAATATGTTTTTTATAAATAAAATATTAAAAAATATATATAGTATAAAATTATAAGTTAATGTTAATAATATATATGTGTATAGCAAAATATTTAAATAATAATTATAAATAATATAAAAATTTTTATCTTATTTATTTTTTATAATGTGCTATTGGTTTATTAATATGCTGATAGCCATAAATATATAATAATATAGAATTTATATATAAAATAACTATATATTAGCAAATTAAAACTAAAATTTCATGAATATCTTATATGATATATTATATATTTTTGTGCGCTGTGGAAATGTGCATTTACCAAGTGGGGTGGAGCTCCCTACCCGGCAACTTTCTGTTGTTTCAGCCGGCAGCAATCTCTTGTAGCATGCCTGTTGAGCAGGGCCGCGAGTGTGCAGGCCGTAACATGCGTGATCGCCGAGCAGGCCTCGTAAAAATAGGTGCGGAAGCTGACATTCCTCTAAATTGGGGAAAGCCGCTGTCCTGAAGACACGATCTTAATGACCGGTACAACGCCACCGGCTGAATAAGAACGAGAAAACGACAGACGAAAGCCTTCAGGGTTCCGCCGGGGTAACCAATGGCGATGGCATTTACAAAGGGGCAAGCGTGGCAACACGGGAGGCCCCCAAGAGAACGCGAACATAGGGTGCTTGTGAGCGTTAAAACCGATGCCTGGTGACAGGCGGAATCGGGCTTTTTGAGTGAGGGGGCGGACAGGATGAAAGACAACGGGCATGGTATGAAAGAGTTCCTTTCAACTGCGAAGAGGCCTGACCAGCCCACCTGGGAGCTGACAGACGTCAATCATTCTCCGGGAGCGAACTATGGCTCGGAGAAGTTCATAGCACTTGAGAATCCGAGTAATGCCGGGGGAGGCAAGAGACCTTACTTTAGGATACGCGTAAGAAAGGAAGCAGGTAAGGAGATTGGGCAACCTAATAACTCCAACAAGAGTTCAGAAAATCCAGCAAGCGCTATATGCAAAAGCTAAAAGTGCCGTCTGATTTCAGGTTCTGCTGTCTGTATGACAAGATGTGTGGTACAGAAGCGCTGCGATTCGCTTTCAGGAAAGTCAGGCTAAACGGCGGAGTTCCGGGCGAGGACGGCCAATCTTTCGAGATGATTGAAGAAGGGAATTATAGGCCTGGTTAGACGAATTGGCGTGGGAACTTTGGCTATGTACCTGGAACTGTCAGGAGGGCCTGCATAAAGAAACCTAATTGGAAGATGCGGCCTTTGGGGATACCGAACATCAAAGACAGGGCAGCGCAAACGGCGGTCAAAGTGCTGGAAAGCATATTCGAAGCGGATCTCCCGGAAGAGCAATACGCCTGTCGTCATCAGAAGAATGCCGTTGAAGCCGTGAAGCGAGCCCAATGCCTGCTGAACAGGGACAGACCCCTGGAGGCAGTGGATGCCGACTTGCCGGGATATTTTGATGCCATCCGCACCTCGAGCTGATGGAAGCGTTAGCGAGGTGGATATCAGACGGAGCAATGCTGCGGATACTCAAGATGTGGCTGGAGGCTCCGGTGGTGGAGAAGGACGAGAAAACCGGCCGACCGAGGATATCCACGTATAATTAGGGACAATCGTGCAGGGACCCCGCAAGAGGCATACATATGTCCATTATGCTTTACTATATATATTAATTTAGCATAAAATATAAATTATTAGAGTATGAAGGTCGTTTCAGTGGAAAGACTGTCAACTACGCTGATGATTTGGTTATTTATTGCAAAACGGGTGCCAGTGGAGCCATGAAAGCTATGAAAGAGCTGATGGAAGGGCTGAAGTTGGCAGTCAGTGAAGAGAAAACCAAGGTATGTATCATGCCAAAGGATAGTTTTATCTTCCTGGGTATTAGTTTAAGGAATTGGTTTCCCTCAGGAAGCGGAAGAAGTACATCGACGCCGCTCCTGCGGAAAAATCGGAGAAGAAACTGCGGAAGCGATTCAAGACCAAACATCCAAGAGATATGAATGGAAACCAGCAAGATGGCCGGGAACCTGAACAGGCGTATAAGATGCTGGGCTGGATATTTCAGTAGGTGCGGTGTCGAAATCGTACGGACGGGTATCAGGATTACTTTATTGGCCGGTTTCTCCGTTGGCTGAAAGCGAAGTACAACTGGCGTACATTACACTATAAGCGCCAAAATGATGGACAAATGCACGAGGAATACGGTCTGTTGGAATTATCGCGTTGACTCAAAGTACTAGCGAGCGAAGGCATACAGGCCGGAAGGAGAACCGAGTGCCTTAACTGGGCACGCTCGGTTCGATTAGGGGTGATCTGAAACGGGGTGTAAAAGCTTCCGCGCCAATTGCCTATTAAATATAATTAATATAATCTCAATAAACATTTATGACTGAATAAAACATACATAATTAATATAGAAAAATTAATTTTAAATCGTATTACTGATCTATTTCTATATAAAATTTTACTTATTATAAAATATTAATTAAAATTGTTGATATTAATCAAATCAGATGCCTTGGAAAAACTGCTGTTTTCATAAGTCGAGTTCAAAAAATATAATTATATCAATTAGTTATGAATCAAATTTTCAAAAAAATGGGCTTTTTCGAGGCCGTCATGTTTGAGTCCTGGATTTTTTCCTGGCCTCAAGACCAAAATCCTGAAGTTGATGCGATATTGAGGATAAAAAAACTTCGATACTTCATACTTCAATTTCGATTTTGGTGTTGACAACCGCAACCTAAATTGGTAAACTACCAAATTACGCGAGTGGGCCGAGGTAGCTCAGTCGGTAGAGCACTGGACTGAAAATCCGGGTGTCGGCGGTTCAAATCCGTCCCTCGGCACCACCTGTAAAAAATAAAAGTTAAGTGATTACAATCACTTAACTTTTCGGATTCGATGACTTTTTGACATGACTGCTTGTGCCGTTTTTGGCCGGTGTGCCACAAACCACCTTACGACTAATCACTTTAACTTCTATTCTTATAGTCGGATCATTTGAAACTATTTTGTTTGTTTTCATTGTTTAATACCTTGTCACTTAAAATTATAACTGAGATCTACTAAAGGTTTGCGTAACCGTTCACGGGTTTGAAAAAACTTGTACCAGACTCAAAGAGACATCAGGTTGAGTCTTGGTGACCCTATTTTAGACCCTTGATCAAAAAATAAGACGGTCACCGGGTATAAAATGGTTGATTCAAATTAAAATCCCACCTCTACTCAGTTTATTCTGTTTAAAATATAAAATTAGCCCATTTTAAAATATTTTCATCTAATTATTGATATAGCGTACTATAAGTAGTCTTATTACATCTATGAGAGTACAAATACTCATCCGAAACTTTCAAATGGCTCGAAAAATCAGTGACCAGACTTCAAGGACTGACTTTAGCCTTTTATATTTCCAAAAAATTCCATTCTCTGTTCAACAAGGTTAGGGCATAAATAATGTTTACAGTTAAGTGTATATTTAGCGTTATCACTTTCGTCAGATTTTTCTAATTATGACACAAGATATTGTTAAAATCAAATTATTAAACACAATATTAGGTGTAAAAATTTATAGAGAACAATATAGAGAACAAATGGATTCTATTCGTATCAAACGCAATGTATTTCATGGTGAATGGAATTATATTATCAAAAATCAAAAAAAGTAAAGTTTTTTAGTTTTTTATGCTCGCCTCCTTACCAGATCTCTCACTCAAGCTATGCAGGTATTCGAACACCTCAAGGTTGATAATAAGGCCTTGATGGGTAAAAAAAGGTCTGGATAGCCGAAAAAAATGTCATGAAATCCAAAATTTCGGCTCCGTAGGTTAAAGTTTTTCCGGAAAATTAAGTCTTATCTCCACAGGTATGATTTTATCGCTCTGTCTATCGTATCGAGCTTGATAAAATTTAAAGTCTGAACGCTTTATTAATCCACAATTGGAATAAATACATCGAATTATTTTAAATTTATCATGAATAGAGGTTTTAATCACAAAAATAATCCCCTCTAAAGCTGAAAAATCGTACTTTATGTGACGATTTTCTTTCTTATCGTATTGTTCCAGTGCATCGTAGAGAATAACGCCTGCTCTCCTTCATATGACCAGCAAGGTTTTTTGGTGCAGTATAGGGCAACAGTTTTGCAAATATGAGCCTCCAATCCTTCATTATATTCTTCACACGTAGGAATTATTTCACTTCTTTTGCCGTCGTCATCAATGTACCAGTTATTTTCAATGTCTTTCCAGTTAAGGCTGTACAACGACTTGAAAAAATCAAAGACAACAGTTTTTCCGCTATAATCAAATTGAAGAATAGTTTTTTGCATAAGCTATGACATCATGACACATTTCAAGAAATGAAGCGAAGTCAAGTTCAAATCCGCTGTCACCAACAATACGATTAAACACAGATTTTTTAGGCATGACGTAATCTTGATCATTTACAATAAAAGGAATTGATTGGCTCAATTTAATGTATTCTCTAATTTCAGGTACACCCTTAGCTATAATCGTTAGGTCATTAATTCCTTTTTTGAATGTCGAAATAATGGTCTGAGTGACTTTATGCTCGGAAAGATTTCTGATAGTGTTGAGATCTTCAATATTGACTTGAATTGTGAATAACTCAGAACGTCGGTCAGAAATTTGTTGTCAGGTTGAAGCCGTTGTGGACGGGTAATTGGCTCTGGGGTATTAGGGCCGGAATGGCCTCAATCAGAGCTTCAGTCTGGGCGACTTCTGAGCCTGTTTCCGGTGTTGGAAACCTCAGCTGGAGAGGTTGCGGAGGGCTGGCAGAGGCTTTGAGGGATGTTCGCTAGGACTACGTTTGGCGGAGAGGCTGAGAAGCGACTCATCCAGTTATATAGGAGTAGTTCGTCCATGCGGAAAGGTGATCCGGGCGGTGGCCTTGGATTTGGCATTGAAGTTGTAGCGGTGTGCTTGTCCAGCTCCCCCTAAAAGGGAGCTGGACAGGACAGGTCAGTCATGGTTTTTCTGAGGTTCTGAAGTCAGAATTTTTCTAAAAATGGCTTAAGCTCAGAGTTGGAAAATTCCAAGGTTTTTCCAGCTTGTCGGGAAACAAAAACCTTGTAATATTGAGGAGTTACGGTTGATTTCCAGATTTCCAGGTTTTCCGGCAGGGGCTATATTACTCAAAAAACAGGTGGATTTCCTTATATCCCAGCCGCAACGGGCTCCGAAAAGCCGGTACAAAATTATCGACTCCTGGACATCAGTAATTTTTGACCTTCACCCAGGTCCATGGAACTTGGCGGTTGAACCAGCATCTTAGGTGTGTGATGTGGCTATGAAAAAACCTTGACCTTTAGTGGCGGTTGTTTCAAATGCTCAATTGAGCTACAATATGACCAACGCCTAAGGGTTCAGGGAGGATCGTTAATGACTCAAAACACTTTACTCAGAGCCCGCATCAGGGCCGACATCAAGGAAGAAGCGGCTTCGGTTCTGGCTGATATAGGCCTGACTGTCTCCGATGCCTGCCGGATTTTTTTGACTAAGGTAGCCAGGGAAAAAGCATTGCCATTTGAGTTTGATACACCGAATCAGGAGACTATTGAAGCTATGGAAGAATTGGAGTCCGGTCGGGGTATAAAATTCGACTCCAAGGAAGCTCTTTATAAAGACCTGGGATTGCTGTAACAATTGCTGACCCCTATACGTTCCAAAAAATTTAAGCAAGATGTGGAACTGGCCGAAAAACGCGGCTGGCCGACAGACCAGCTGGAAACAGTTCTTGACATACTGATTGACGAAAAACCTGTCCCGGCCATGTACAAAGATCATCCGTAAAAGGTAATTGGACTGGATACAGGGATATCCACATTCAATCGGAATGGATTCTAATATATAGAGTTGTAGGGAATTGCCTGTATCTGACCCGTACAGGGTGACACCTTGATGTATTTGGGAGCTAACAATAGGTGAAGCTATTGGACAATGAAAAAAAATAATACTATTGAAGATGAACTTGATGCTATTCGTATTGAGTTCTACGAGGCAGCCAAGGGCATGACCACTGCTGAAAGGAATGAGTATTTACGCCAACAAGTTAAGCCTGTTTATGAAGAATTCGGGCTAAAGCCTATTTCCAGAACCCCGCAGCGGTCGTTAAAGACCAATCCGCACAATTCAGACTTATAGGAAAAGGGTTCCCCTACTTACTTTATCTCCTCTATTTAAAACTTGATGCCATAAGAGAAAGTCCTGGGCTAATAGTTAAACTCAAAATATTGGCTTTAAGCCAAGGCTATGGTAGAAATAATCATTAAAAAGCTCTGTACAAAAAATAAACTAGTAAATCGTTAATTAAACATTGATACGCTATATATATTAAATATTGGTTAATTTATTGTTGTTACAAAATTGCTATATTTAAAAATTTAATTTTATTTACATTGTTTATAGTTAGAAAGGTACAATTAGTTAGGTATGGATTCTCAAGAAAAATTTGATTATTGGTTAGATATAGCTCAATATGACCTTGAAACAGCAACCAATATGTTTGAGTCAGGTCGCTGGCTATATGTTCTTTTTATGTGTCAGCAAGCGATTGATAAACTTGTTAAAGGACTATATATTATCTATAAAGACGATAACATTCCTTTTTCACACAATATTGGTTCAATTATAGATTCATTTAATAGTCAATTAGCTTCTCCTGTAAGTAGAGATATGTATTCTTTCTTTAGTAAACTTTCGTCTTACTATATTTCTGGTCGGTACACGAATTATAAACAGAAATTGAGTTCGTCAGTTACTAAAGAAGAGGCTGGAATCATTCCAGGAAAAACAAAAGAAGTGTTCGCATAGCTTTTGACCTTGAAATCGTAAGCGCGGCGGTGAAAAATTATGCTAACGAGGTTCGTCAAATATTGCCTGTTGAGAAAGTTGAATTGTATGGCTCATACGCGAAAGGAAATGCGACTAAGCAAAGTGATGTAGATGTTTGTTTTTTTCTTGCCAGTTTTGGCGGTGAAAAATGGATTGACATTATGGTAAAGCTTTTTGATTTATCATATAAATACAGGTCATTCATTGAACCAATGGGTTTTGAAGTTTCTGATTTATATGATGATAATCCATTTGTGAAAGAAGTACTTCTTACTGGTATAGAAATTGAATAAATGTTTTTAATAAACTATTTTATTTTTATATAATCTTATTGTCTTAAATTATTAAAAACTAACCTCTTATTTCTATAAATTATTAATCATTTATACTTTTGTTGTCTTAATATTGTTTAATTGACCATAATTTAGCTCTTTGGCTTGGGTCAGGAAACTTTGGGGCGGTCTTGGTCAGAGGTCTGGTGAGAATGATTCCAGCTTTATGTCTGATTTTTAGCTGTCAGATTCTTGACCTGGCTCGGTCTGTTTGACGCGCTTAAGCTTTTGAACTTCACCCAGGTCCATCATTGTCAATAGTTTGGTGCCGGGTTTAGGGCATTGAACTGAAAACCTTGACCTGAGCAAAACAATTTGCTACAAAATCTCTAAAGGCACTGTGCCACAGCACTGTAAATTTTTACAGTGCTATAAAAAAAATATAATAATTTCAAATAGTTACTGTCAGAATGTCCGTTTCCGTCCCTGGGCACCATTGCGTATTTTTCTAAGTGGTTTGTTTTGTCTCTCCTGGTCTAAAAGTCCAATAAAATCAGCAGCTTAACTTTTTCTTATGGTCCATCCTGCCCTATCTTTCCATTGACGACATCCACACTAAAAGGGTATACAAGGGGGTACAGAGGTCGGGCTCGTGCCTAAAATTTGCATCCTTACTGATATTTCCCATAAAAAACCTTAAACCACGGGAGAAAAGCTACCAGGTTTTTGACGGCCAGAGGCTTTGCATTTAGGTCTCCCTTCCGGTAAAACATAAAATCCCGGATTTTTTTATCCTAGGAGAGAAATGCAATGTCTTTCATTACTGTACAAAGCATTGGTAAAACTGTACAAAGCATTGGTAAATATCACTGTATATATTTCAACATTATTTTGAGATAGCAAAGTTCAATAAAGCAGAAATATTAAGATTAATATTGATAAATCAGATATTAATATATGGATATTATATTTTAAATATGATGTTATAGAGTCATTGAAGATAACAAATAGAGATATTATTTAAATAATAATATATAGATTGTATATTTATTCTATTATGATCAATGATAATAAAGACAATATAAATTTAATTAATTTTTGTTATAATGACATTGTTGAGCTTTATATTATTTATATTATGTATTATATAGTTAAACATATTTGTTTACTTGATATTAGTGCAATAATATTTCTAAATACATTGAAAAAACAATAACAATTGCTAAATTTTTAATTGTTGAAAATAGACCTCTTATATTTAGATGATATTTAAAATTTAATTACTATAATAACTTATATAATGATTGATATTACTAAATTTATAGTTTAGTATGATCAAATAGAACTATATACACATATATTTGTTAATTTATAGACTAAATAAAAGGAACAAAACACTCTTTTTAACCATTTATTTGATATTAAAAAGATATATTTAGATAATTAACTCAAACAAAGTGAACATAAATATTTAAATAAATACTTTATAATTAATAATAATTATCCTAAAGCCAATAAAAAACATATTATTCAAAATGATGAAGTGATTTATGATGAACTTAAACATAGTAATTGGTTTGTTTTATTGTCAAATTTCATAAAAAATAATTAAAAAACTATTAATATTTACTGCAATAAAGAGATTGTAGGAAGATATTTAAATTATATAAATCTAATTTAGTTATAAAACATTTACATATTAAGTTATATAAGTGTATTTATTCTAAATATTTTATAGTATTTATATCTTTAATTTTAAAATCGCATATTAAAGTGATGATAGATAATATAAATATATTTGAAAGATATGATTTTAATAAATTAATATTAATATATTTATATGATTTTTTAATTCTGATAATGAAGTTTTTAGAAAAGAAATATAAACATCTCAAAAAGAAGTATTGGATCATTTTAGCATAAATCACCTTATAAGAGATGGCTTAAGTCAATTTATCAAATTATTATGAAATAAGTGTCGATTGCCCTAGGATAAAAAAACCCGGGATTTTAGGGTAAAAAAGTCTGGGGAGTTAAAAAGAAAATCCACGGAAAAGTCGTTCGCCGGATTCTGGGGAGATATCCGGCGACTTCACTTAAGGCTGCCAGAGAAAGGGCGGCGGAATTCCGGCAGCAGAGCCCGGGCAGGTAGGTTCATTCGTTTACTTCCCATAAAATGCCCTTTTCCGATTTGATCGCCAGATGGCAGGAAAAGCACCTGTCAGGCTGCATCAAAACTCAATTAAGTCCAGGCTTATCCGTATTTCGAAGTATATTACCCCAACTATCGGCCAGCAGATGTCAGCCAGCTCACGGCGGCGGATATTCTGAATAAATGCTGATTCCGCTTGAAGAGAAAAACTACCTGAAACAGCCAGCCGGGTTAAATCCATCTGCAGTCAGGTCTTTCAGTACGGAGTGGCCATGGGGCTGTTGGAAAGGGATTTCACCCTGGATTTGAGAGGGGCCGTCCCGGCACCTAAAGTGAAGCACAGGGCCGCTGTTACATAAGTTCCGAAAATTTCTGAATTAATTAAGGCTATTTTCTCCTGTGAGGGGGACACTTCCGGGCTGTATGACCTCAGAGCAGCCCCTTACCTGTTCGTTCGTCCGTGGGAGTTAAGACACGCCGAATGGAAAGAAATCAACTTTGAAGAGTCCGTTTGGCGGATACCGGCGGAGAAAATGAAGTCCAGGAGGCCTCATCTGGTAACGTTAGCGTCTCAGGCGGCAAGCTCGCTGAAAGAGTTAAAACAGTTCACCGGGGAAAGTAACCTTTTATTTCCGGGTGTAAGAGTAAAGCCCGCCCGATATCAGACGTGGCCCTTATCGCCGCTTTAAGGAGTCTTTGGTATTCCACACAAGAAATTAGCTCTCACGGCTTACGTTCTATGGCTAGTTCTCGGTTAAATGAGATGGGATATAGAGGGATTGGATTGAGCGCCAGTCGGCCCACGCTACGGGCGGTGTTCGGGAAGTCTATAATTACGCCGAATACCTGCCGGAACGTTGTAAAATGATGCAGAAATGGGCGTATTATTTGGATAAATTACGTGACCTTTGATTTTTTGTGGCTTCGTCCTGCATTTCTTTCAGCCAGCTGGGCAGTAAGTTAAAAGACCAGAAAACTCCCGACCTCCGATTCGGATACATTGGGAAAATTGATTAGCGTACATCAGCTTATAAACTGAAGATTTTCCCATGCGAACTATTTTTTGGACTTCCTTAGCCGTCAAGTAAGTATCAATCGGCTCTTTCATAACCCCTCCTAAACTTACCTGGGCGGTCATAGGCCCCGGTCCTGTTCAGCTGCCTGCCACTGTCTGGGTATAGGCAATAGCTCAGTCCCGCTTCAGGAACCACAGGAAACTTCTTTGAGACTTTGACCTGATCGGTCTTGTGGGGCTGGGTTTATGGGCGATTTTCCCTTTATTTCATTTCCCTTAAAAGCGCCCTGTTTCATATTAAAGGCTTGGTAAAATTTCGGCCAAAAACTTTAAATTTTCTGGTAAAACGCAAAACTAAGAAACTTAACTATGTACGGCTTTAAGGCTTTTTTACAGACATGTAAAGTTGGGTTTGATTAAAAAGACGGCTTTTTTTGAAAAATTCAGAGCAGGCGATGATCTCCCATTTTTTCGTCAGCAGATAAGGTTGATTTTTATATTTTTTACAAAAAAATACATAGAAAATTACTATAACTCTTTATTATAAATTAAATCCAGACCTTGCTGTATATTTAGTACGGCCATAATTCTTGGACTTTAGCTAAGATCTCTATCATTTCCAAAGTAAGCTGAAGGAGGACTTAGGAACCGTTAAATAATTACTTGCGAAAACAGCCTTTTCTGAGACCGCTTATACCAGGGAGTAATGAGACTCTAAAGTAACCCAATAATATTTTTATACTGTTTAATAAAAATTAT
>JAISEL010000063.1 GCA_031264185.1 Deltaproteobacteria bacterium | reverse complement strand
CCTGGCAGAAAGACAGGAACAATCGGACTTCCAGGATAAAATGGCAATTTACTGCATCTGATGCACAGGTCAAACTGAAGCGTCTTTATCCATCAAATTAAAGGTTACAGGGTACTAGTCTATTGCGTACTAAAACTCCCCCAACCAAAACTTCTAACAGTCCCTCGGTGGCTGGTAAGGTCACCGGAGCGCAGACTATAATCAACGGCCTAATAAGGCATGGCCATACCACTGTTTTCGGGTATCCCGGCGGAGCCGTTATTCCTCTCTACGACGCTCTTTATGACTCTAAAATCCAGCACATTCTGTCCCGTCATGAGCAGGGAGCTATCCACGCCGCCGACGGCTGGGCCAGAATTACCGGCCGGCCCGGCATAGTTTTCGCCACTTCCGGCCCAGGCGCCACCAATTTGGTCACGGGCCTGGCCAATGCTCATATGGACAGTGTGCCTCTGGTCGTTATTACCGGTCAGGTCGCCACCACTTCCATCGGCAGCGACAGTTTTCAGGAAGCGGACATTTACGGGATTTCCATTCCCATCACCAAGCATAACTACCTGATTAAAGATCCTAACGATCTGCCGGTGGTCCTGGCCGAAGCCTTTTATCTGGCCAATTCCGGACGTCCCGGTCCGGTATTGGTTGATGTGCCCAAAGACATCCAGACCCAGGAGGTCACCCGCCTTTGGCCGGAAAAAGTCTCTATTCCCGGCTATGAACCTGAGCCCCGGATTAATGTCGCCCAAATCCAGGCCATGGCCGAAACCGTCAATGTCAGCCAAAGGCCGGTTATCTACGTCGGCGGCGGAGCCTCAATAGCCAATGCCGAAAAACTGGTCCGCGAACTGGCCGAAAAAGCCGACATTCCGGTGGTGGTTACACTGCAGGCCAAAGGCATCTTGCCCGATGATCACCCTCTGGTCCTTGGACTGCCAGGGATGCACGGCTCCAAACTGGCTAATCTGGCCATTTACCACTCAGATTTGATCTTAGGCTTAGGAGTCAGATTTGACGATCGGGTAGTCGGAGATGTCCGAAGATTTGCTCCGGCAGCCAGAATTATCCATGTAGACATTGATCCGGCGGAAATCGGAAAACGCCTAACTCCGGATCTCTCAGTTGTCGGGAACCTCAAAACAGTTCTGGAGAGGACCCTGACTTTAATTGGAGCAAAGAAAAGACCTGAATGGCAGGACCAACTCCACAAAATAAATTCCGAAAACGCAGATATTGATTCAGAATCAACTCCCGGCATAAAGCCTCAGCAGGTAATCCGCCGACTGTCGGAACTGGCCGCTCCAGATACTATTGTCGTTACCGATGTCGGCCAGCATCAGATGTGGGCGGCCCAGCACTATATCGCTAAAGAGCCGAGGCACTTTCTGTCCTCCGGCGGACTGGGCACTATGGGATTCGGCCTCCCGGCGGCCATCGGAGCCCAGATAGCCTCACCTAAATCCAATGTCATCCTAATTACCGGTGACGGCAGTTTTCAGATGAACATTCAGGAACTGGCCACTCTAAAGACCTGCAGTCTGCCCATTAAGATCCTGGTGGTCAACAACGGCTGTCTGGGCATGGTCAGACAATGGCAGAAGTTTTTCTTCAGCAGCCGCTTTTCACAGACCATCTTTAACTGGAACCCAAATTTTACGGCTTTAGGGCAGGTCTATGACATTCCCGGCCAGAGGATCGAAAAACCTGAGCAGGTGGAAAAGGCCCTGGAGATCTTAATAAAGTCCAAAGGTCCCAGTCTTTTGGATCTGGTGGTCCCTGAGGAAGAGAACGTCATGCCCATGATACCGGCCGGACGCGGTCAGACGGACTTCTACGAAGAGCAGGATATCCCAGGGTCTGATTTAAGATAGGTTCCGCCTAAAATGTAACTCCATCAAAGAGGCAGCCGTAAAAACCAATCCGCCGGCGAAAAACAAGAAGTCTTCAGCTACCTACAAAATTGAGTTCATGGGTGTAGAGCTGACAGCCAGGGAGACAAAAAAGGAGCCTCAGACGGTACAGCCTCCATAGGCTTTGAGCAGAAAATCTGGTCGGCGGCAGATATCCTTCGAGGCAATATGGATGAGGCCGAATACAAACACATTGTATTCGGCCTCATCTTTCTGAAGTACATTTCGGACAAATTTGAGGAGCGCTTCCAGGAACTCAAACCGGTTTCGATGTTCCCAGCCTGTCGCCATGTATCTCTACAAGCCGATCGCCGCCGCTCACAACCTAATGCAGACCATTGCCCGGGTCAACCGCGTTTTCACCCACAAGATCAACGGCACCGCTGTCCAGAAAGAAGTCGGTTTGATAGTGGATTACATCGGCATTGCCTCAGCCTTAAAACAGGCCATGAAGGACTACACCCGGCGCGATCGCCAAAACTACGGCGAAATTGACATTGCCAAGACCGTCCTGCCGAAATTCACTGAAAAACTCGAAGTCTGCCGCGACCTGTTCCACGGTTTCAATTATTCGGCTTTCTTGAGCGATAAAGCTTCCGATTATGACCGGACTAAAATAATCAATGGCGGAGTCAATTTTCTGTCAGCCGTAAAAAAACTAAAACAGCAGGAAACCTTTGTGAAAGAAGCTCAAATTCTGCGCCAGTCTTTGTCTCTGTGCAGTTCCATTGTGGGGCATAAGGAACGTTTCGAGGCCGCCTTTTTTGAGTCAGTCAGGACGTCTTTAATCCGCTTAACCGGAGACAGCCATAAACTTAATTTCAAAGAACTGAATGCCTATATCAATGAATTTTTAAAAAATACCATTAAAAGTGAAGGAGTTATTGATCTTTTCTCCGATGCAGTCACCGGCTTTTCAATATTCGACCCGGTCTTTCTGACCGAAATAGCCAGCATGAAGGAAAAAAACCTGGCAGTGGAAATTCTGAAAAAGCTTCCGGCAGATCAGGTCTCTTCTTACCGCAGGACCAGCGTGGTTAAATCGGAAAAATTTTCTGAGATGCTGTCCAGGACCATGAAAGCTTACTTCAACGGCTTACTGACCAACGAAGAAGTCATCGCCAGGCTATTGGAGATGGCCGAAGACATAGCCAACGCCCACGCCGAGGGCAAAAAGCTGGGTCTGTCCTAAGAAGAACTGGCCTTCTGTGACGCCCTGACCAGACCGGCGGCCATCAAAGACTTCTATGAAAATGACCAGCTGGTGGCCATGACTCAGGAACTGACTAAGATGCTCCGAATCAACCGCTCCATTGACTGGCAGAAAAAGGAATCGGCCCGGGCCGGCATGCGCCGCCGGGTTAAGAAGCTGCTGAAAAAATATAAGTACCCGCCTGAAGGATTAGAAACTGCCATCACCACAGTAATCAGCCAATGCGGGATGTAGGCCGACAATTGAAAAATTCCTAATTTCCCTGCGTTCTTTCCGGCCTCTGCTCCGATCAGCTGAGATGTCCTCTTCCAAATCACCCTGACGGCCTTTATTTCAGAAAAAAATGCCGCCTTAATCCGCTCCTCAAACCAAAAGACGGGCCGTCCGGCCCGTCTTTTTTGCGGCATGAAGTCTAAAAAATCAGTAATCAGCTTTAATGGTCACAGCCATCTTCTTGTGGGCCCAAATCTGGTAGTAGATGACCAGGGGCACACAGATAAGCGCCACCACCAGCATGATAGTTAAAGTCAAGGTTGAAGAGGCTGCTGTTCCAATAGTCAAATTACCGGCCTCGCTTAACCTTGAAGGAATGACGTTTGGGTACATGCCGATTACCCCGGTCAGAGTCAGAGTCAAGATGCCGCCGCAGGAGAACAGAAGGGATCTGGCTACATTCTTCTTTTTGTAGAGTTCAAAACCCGACAGTATGAACAGTACGGCGCACAGTAAAGGCAGGGCCAGAAGGGGCGGAACACTTAAGTAGTTGACATACAGACCGGCAAAAGTAAAGGTCAGAGCCACATAGACCAAAAAGACCAGCATAAAAACGGGCCAGGTCATAGTGGCCATATAGAAGGCTTTGTTTTTAAGGTCTCCCTCCACCCGCCAGCAGAGATAAAGAGCCCCGTGAACCAGGAACATCAGCACAAACAGCACCCCGCCTAACAGACAGTAAGGATGAAGCAAGTTTAAGATATTGCCCTGGAACATGAAGAAATTCTGACCGGCGTCAAACTCCAGAGGCAGGCCCCGGAAAAGATTGGAGAAAGCCACACCCAAAAGGACAGCGGCCACCAGACTTGACAGGGCGATAAGACCGTCGCAGACCATGCGGTAGGTAATGTTGTCCCACTGGAACCTCAGTTCCGAGCAGACACCCCTCAAAATCAGACAATACAGCAGAATCATCAAAGGACTGTAGAGACTGGAAAACAGAACCGCGTAAGCTAAGGGGAAGGCGGCAAAAGTCACGCCTCCGGCAGTAATCAGCCAGACCTCATTGCCGTCCCAGAAAGGTCCGGTCACCTGGTGCATGGTGGCCCGTTCCTTTTCACTGGAAGCGCCCAGTAAGGGCACCCACATGGCAATTCCCAGATCATAGCCGTCCAGAACGAAATAAATGCCCCACAGCACTCCCCAGACGACAAACCAGACAGCGGGTAAAATAGACTGCCAATCCATGACATCACCTCCTGGCCCTACACGTAGTGCTCGACCGGTTTTTGGGGATTGCTTAAGGCGGACCGGATCATCAATATGAACCCGGTCAGGCTGATGACCCCGTATATGCCGATCATGGCCAGCAGGGTCAGCAGAATCTGGTACCAGTCAACCGGAGGACTGCCGGCATCGGCTGTTCGCATCAGTCCGAAAACTACCCAGGGCTGGCGCCCCAGCTCTGTGACTATCCAGCCCAATTGTAGGGCCAGGTACGGCAGAGGTATGAGTAAGATGTAGACCCAAAGCCCCCAGCCGAAACTGGCTATCATTCCCCTGACAAAGAACGTGGCCACAGCCACGACCAGGAATATGCAGCCCAGACCGACCATGAGCCGGAAAGAGTAGAAGATTGGCCAGACCAGGGGACGGTTTTCCGGAGGAACATCCTTCATGCCGGTGACTTTATGCTGAAAGTCATTGCCGGCCAGAAAGCTTAAAAACTTAGGTATCGGCATGGCTTCAACCAAGTTACCTTCCTCGCGGGTGAAATGAGGAATCTTAATCAGATGCATGGGCGCTTCCGTCTGAGTCTCCCAGACCGACTCCATGGCCGCAAATTTTGATTCCTGATACTTGGCGGTAACCTGGCCTAATGAGTGGCCTATAATAATAATTAAGATGGAAAAAATAACCGCGAACGAGGAGCCTAACCGGAAAGAGGCGGAGAAAAACTCCACATTCCGGCCGCAGAACAGATGCCAGGCCGAAACTCCCATGACCAGAAAACCGGTTAAAAGGAAGGCCCCGCTAACCGTATGGAGATACATGGCCCAGCCGTAGGGATTGGTCAGAACTTCCGTAAAACTGGCCAGTCTGGCCACACTGTCCTGGATGGTGTAGCCGACCGGATGCTGCATGAAGCCGTTGGCCAATAAAATCCACAGGGCGGAGATGGTGCTGGCAAAAGCCACAAACCAAATTGCCATAAGGTGGATCTTTTTAGGCACCCTATTCCAGCCGAAAGCCCAGATCCCGATGAAGGTCGATTCCAGGAAAAAGGCCAAAGTGGCCTCAATGGCCAGTAAGGAGCCGAAAATGTCACCTACGTACTTGGAATACAGAGCCCAGTTAGTTCCGAACTGGAATTCCAAGGCAATGCCGGTGACCACCCCTAAAACAAAGTTAATCAGGAAAATGCGGCCCCAGAACTGGGCCTGCTGCTTAAATTTCTCATTGCCCGTCCTGACGTACCTGGTCTCCATTATAGCAATGAAAAATCCCAGTCCTATAGTCAGAGGGACAAAGAAGAAGTGGACAATTGTAGCAAAGGCAAACTGCAACCGGGATAAAATAATTGGGTCCATCAGGGCCTCCAAACATGATTACAGGCAAAAAGCACAAGGACTGCCCTTGGCCGGACCGGCCAGAGTGTCAATTTCCTAAATTAACGCCAGGTCACATCTTTTTTATCCGAACTATCTGACTTTAAATGACCCGGATCTTACTGTCCCTAAAAACTAGAAACTTTGACCAATAGACTAGAAAATTATAGTCTCTGGGCTTTTTCCAGTCAATAATTTTGACAGTCCATTCTGCTCAAAATAGCCTCACTGAGCCAAATTTTTTCTTTCCAAGAGGGAAAAACGCTGAAAATCCGATTTGCCTATAAAGATTTAGAGGCTATTCCCTCTTGAATCTTCTGATTCCCGCTTCTTTCCTGATTGCGGACAATTGGAAGCTTAAAAAAAAGACTTAAATCGTCTCTCTTAACTTATCTGCATTATATTAAATTAAATTTATATGGATAATTATTTTATCTTTTTAATAAAATTACATCGTATTTTTAAACACTCAGCTCTATCGATTTAAGGTCTGACATAAATTCAGAGACGAAAATTGATCCAGACTTAGCTTTACAATACCCCAAATCCAAAAAAATATCACTAATTATTAAAAAAAAGAAAAGAGACTTTGAAAATTAAGGCCGGAAAACCTAAACGGCGGGAGCATTTAATTCACTCCCCGGTCAGGAAAAGACCCGACCTGGGGAGGTTCTGCCTATACTTTATAAGTTGTCGTTACTGTTATGACCAAAAAGCCTCAAAAAGGCTCTTTAGCCATAATTTATGATTTTCCCTCACTAAAAACTTTTGCCGGCCTTCAGGTCCCGGCCGGCTTAAGAACCTTCTGCTGCCGGAGACGATACGGACGGTCTGGATTCCGGGGGAGCCGCCTCAGCCGGGACAGAACCGGCAGACGCCGGTCCGGCCGCCGAAAGCTCAGAAACATCTTTTGGCTCTTCCGGAGAAACGGCCGGAGCGGCCGATGGTTCTTCAGCCTCAGTAGTCCGGGGGGCCTTGTCATTGTCCGGCGGAGCAGCGGCTATTCCCTCTTCAGGCACCGGCGCCTTTTCTTCTTCCAGCATCATCACCAGACGGAGCCCGTGGAAGTTTTGCTTGTAGTCAGGCCGATAGCCGACCCGCCTGGACGATGTACAGTTAACATCAATAAAAGAAAAAGCCCCGCCCCTGGCCACCTTATCCGTGCCTTTATCCGGCCCTTTAGGATCAGTGACCGGTTCGTCGGGATAAGTGCCTATCCAGTCGCCGGTCCATTCCCGGACATTGCCGAACATGTCATAAAGCCCCCAGGGGTTGGGTCTTTTCTGGCCAACTGGATGGGTCGTCATCCCGGAATTGTTGCTGAACCAGGCGTAATCACCTAAGGAGTTGGGCCGGTTACCAAAAGGATAGACCGTGGAGGTTCCGGCCCGGGCTGCGTATTCCCATTCGGCCTCGGTCGGCAGTCTGAAAATCGTCCGGCCTTCTTTTTCATTCAGCTTGTCGGCAAATTCCTGAGCCCTGTCCCAGGACACAGAGTCAACCGGATTAGAGGCTCCTTTATAGCGGCTGGGATTGCGGCCCATGATCGCTGTCCACTGCTGCTGGGTCACCTCAAATTTACCTAAATAAAATGGCTTGGATATGGTCACTTCATGCTTGGGAGTGGCGTAGCTGGTAAACTTCTCCAAAGTCGGTTCAGCCCCCATGACAAAACTGCCCGGCTCAATCAGAACAAATTGAAGGCCCAGTTCTTTGGCGACCGTACTCTCTGGATCGGTCTGGGCTGCTATCTGACCAACAGAGAGCGGAAAAAAAGCGAAAATCAAGAAAAAAAGACAGCTTTTAACCAAATATCTTCTTAAATTGGTCTTAATAAAGTTTTTCAACTTAACACCACACTTCTGCCTTAACATTAGAAAGCTAAAGACCAAATACCGGATATAAATTCAGGCCGCCTGTCCAGTATCAATGTTACAAATTCACCCTAAACTGATCTTTAGTAAAAGCTCCGGTTGTTTGGCCTAAAGTCCAGAACCCGCCTAAGTCAACAACCAGAAAAAAACACAGCAGTGACGAAAATACCACAAGCCCCAGTATTGTAGCAATTTATTGACTAACAGTAAACCGGCCCTGAATTATGGGGTGTGTCTTTAAGCGAAAGCACTATTTTAAGATCAGATATTATGTTCCAAACTCAGGTAAAGAGGTCGGCGGGCAGGCTTGGCAATTGTCACAGACAAGCCCAAACTGACATTAACATAAATTCTGCTGATTATGATGGAAAACTGGTTAACTTAATTGGATTTTTCAGTAAAAGTTCACGATTTCAAAAACAGGAACACTTTTTTCTTGCCAAAGGGGACGCCTGTCTTATTACAGCCATTACTGAGGAGCCACGGCCAAGCCGGTTTTGCCCAGCGAATATTCGCTTTTGGCGGTTCAAGGTCAGATACATGCATCAGTTTACTGGGACGGCACTACCCGGTGAAACTAAAGATCAAAAACCACATGACTCTTGAAAAAAAATGGAACAGCTTTCCGGGTACCTGGATAAAATCGGAGCTGCCTAAGACCGGCTGGTGTTTTTTGACTGAGACTTTAAAAAGCCTTGAAAAGAAGAAATACTGAAGGAGACTAAAAAGTATATGGTCTGACCATCCGCTCGGCGGGCTGCCGAAAATAGTCCCCTGAACACCAATGGGGCTTATAACAGCCAGATAACAGAACCGACCGGAAGTATTTTATGAGTCATTCTGCGTACTGAGGCAGTCAGCACCGAAACCTTATCAAACCGGGCCGAAGCAAAATACACCTTTTTAAAATCCTGAAATTTCTCAGAGAGAAGCGAATTAATTAGCGCTCACTCCTTCAAAATATAGAGCCAATTGCCTCCAACCCCGGCAAGCAGCCCTCAAAATGATGTCCTTTTCGTAAGCCAGTCTTCGCTCACTATTGGCTTCCTAAAAAATTGCGGCTTTATAACCGATTCCGTCTGTCCTGAGCCAACCTGCCCGCACCCTTTTAAGTCCGGAAAAAATGCCGGCATTGATTAACGCACGAATAATTGGAAGCCGAAAAAGGCCATCCTCTTCGTAAATTCAGGCATTTAGAGAGGCTTTCACTTTGAGAGATTGTTTCTGGCTCTCTTGAAGAGAAAACCTGTTCCGGCGGCTGCAAAACGGAGCAGCCCCCAAAACCGTATGCCGCCCTTCAGCAGTCTGGCTCAAAGCCGAAACGGATTTTAAAGAAAAAAAGTATCCGGCTTGTTTACACCGGCCAGACCTTCCGGAAAACCTAAATTGAAAAACTGCCGTCTGATCAGCTGCGGTTCAGCAGGGAAAATTTATCCGCCTTTTGCCGATTTAAGCTTACAGGCTGACCGATGATCCAGGTGTGATCAGAAAACGCCGAAAAATCACCTAGTTTTTGGAATAAATGCGGTGTTTCGGCGATTTGATCTCCCATGGCTGAAGGAGGCCAATAAATGTTTAAAAACTTGTTTGAAACCTGTTTTTACGTATAAATAATTTACAAATCTATCGGCGCCGGCGCCCAGGTTGTTGTATACTTTGATGGAAATAATTTATAATTTTATGACATTAATTATATGGACATATTCCCCGGTCCGCTTATTTGAACTGGAATGACGGTAACCGTTAATAATATAAACGTCCAAGAAAATTTCAAAAAGCTAAGTCAATCGCCGTAACTCCTTGATAACAGCTCCCACTTAACCGTCAAAAATGGCGGTTTGAAATCCTAACCCCCCTTTACGCGTATGAGACCAGCTGTCCAAAAAAAATCCACTGCCTAGCTCTTGCAGGTTGAACGGCTGCGGCGATCGGCCCGCAAAAAAAAGCGGAAAAATGAAGTCTCCTGCGGAAACCTGGTTTTATAGATTGCATTTTTAAAAATCAAAAGAAAACAAGGAAATTTCTGATGTAATTTTCACCAGAACGTCCTTTAATAACATCAGTTAATCTTTATAATATAATTATAGCATTGCACTTGTATTGCTCTCGTATTGCAAAATTGCAATTTCTTATAACCCATTGCTTTTACGTTATTTTTTTCTTGGACAGGTGTGAAAAAAATACCAGTCGGGATAGCCTATTTTTAGACACTCCGATTAATGGCAAGAGACGGAAACGGTTACGTCATTGAGCTGAAATTCGTCAGGGCTGCGGTTAAGGATAAAGACGGCAAGGACAGGGATCTGACGGACGAAAAAATCCGGGAGGGTATGGAAGAAGCCCTCACAGCGGCCATGAAGCAGGTGGAGGACAGAAAATATGCCCTGAAATTTCAGGGTCAGGGCAGTAAAATATATAAAACCGCTTTAGTCATATCAGGCAGTGTGGTGTCCTAGCCGTCTTTGCGGAAGCGGACAATTGGACATTGGCGAAAAAGCCGGGGCAGTCTCATTATTTTGTCAGGAAGGTTTAAACTAAAGGCTTTTAGGGGCGGAACCTTCAAAAATTCAAAACCTGTAAAATATAAAAGCTGGCACCGGTCTCCCCAGCCGTCGCCGGACCTCAATAAGCTTTTGGAAGCTGCTGTATCCTGGAACGATTACTAACTTGGGCACAATATATTTATTATGCCTAAAATTGTTTACCGCACAATAGAACAATTAAGATGCTATTTTTCATTAAATTGTTTTATTTAATTGTCTAACAAGCAATAAATTACTGCCCTTCATTGCCGGAACAGGCAGCCCGAACGGATTTTTTAACTTTTAACCTTGCGTTCCCCAGTTCTCCGATCAGGCGAGAAACCTTAAGCTATATAACTCCGCTGCCCCGCCGAAAATTCTCATTTTACCAGGGGTGAAGATATAATGCCCCGTAGTTTTTGGCTTTTGGGGCTCAGAAACTGTCAGCTATTTCAACCTCAACTCTTCTAAGTAACCTGTAAATATGATAAAATCACCCTGTTTCTGGCTTCGGCATTTCGGCCGGGCCGAACATCATATTTTTTGGTCAGCTATATTTTCCCCAAGGCTAATTCGGCCTTCTGTAATGGCGCATGAAAAAAAATCTCATCACCATCTTATGTCATAACCGCCCAGGGGTTCTGTCCCATGTCGCCGGTTTAGTTACCCGCCGGGGCTATAATGTGGAATCCATTGCCGCCGGCCCCACCGAGGATCACAGCATAACCCGCATTACTCTCGTGGTGGCCGGGGATACGGCAACGGTCGAACAGGTCGTAAAGCAGTTCCAGAAGCTTATTGACGTCATCTCCGTGGAAATTCTGGACTACGAGGACGCTCTGACCGGCGAGCTGGCCATCATCACCATCCAGGCCGGTCCGGGACGCCGGAACAGGATTGTCAGTCTGGCCAGTTTAATGGGCTTCCGGCTAATTGACATCTTGGCTGATCGGGTCACCGTCCAGGTAGCCGGCTCGGCCCGTGATGTGGATACGGTGGTGGCCGCCCTGACTCCCTTTACCATCATCGCCATAGCCCGCACCGGTCTGGTGGCTTTGCCCCGCCGGCAAAATACCGTCCGCCAGGAGTCCTGATGCCTAAGCCCCAGACACCTCCCCGAGAGGCTCAATTAAACCGGGTTACCTTGGAGACCACCATTGAAGGGCGCTTAAACTTGGACGGGGGCCCGATTAAACTGGAGGGCAGCCCGGGGTTTTTCCTTCATATGCTCAATACTTTGGCTGTTTACGCCGGCTGGGGACTGAAGCTGACCGTTACCGGCGACCGGCACGTGGACGACCATCATACCGTAGAAGACACCGGCCTGGTTTTGGGGCAGATGCTGTCCGTCTCCTTAGGCGACTTCTCCGGTCATAGAAGGTTCGGCCACAGTCTTGTCCCGATGGACGAATCTTTGGCCGAAGCGGCTTTGGATATCAGCAACCGGCCCTACTTCCGGCTTGAGGGGGCCTGGCCTCAGACTGTGACCGGGCAGTTTGATCTTTATCTGGTGGAAGAATTCTTCCGGGCCCTGACCCAGAAAGCCGGCTGGACTCTGCATGTCATTTTAAGGCACGGGCGCAACAGCCACCACTTATGCGAAGCGTTGTTCAAAGCTGTAGGCTTGGCGGCCAGGAAAGCTCTGGCTCCCCGTCAGGGCGGCGTCTTTTCCACCAAGGGAGTCCTGTGAACCGTCTGACACTCCTTCCGGCGATTGATTTAAAGCAGGGCCGCTGCGTCCGCTTAACCCGAGGCCGTTTTGAAGACGAAACTGTCTACGGTACGGATCCCGTGGCAATGGCCCAATATTTCCGCGCTCAGGGGGCCGAGTGGATCCATCTGGTCAATTTAGACGGCTCTATAGGCAATAATGAAGCCAACCGGGACGCCATTATCGCCATTGTTAAGTCCGTACCGGCCAAATATGAGTTAGGCGGCGGAATTAGGACGTTGAAAGACATTAAAATCTGGCTGGAGGCCGGCTTAGATCGTCTTATCTTAGGCACGGCGGTCTGTGAAGAACCGGAAATGGTCCGGGAGGCCGCCAAACTCTATCCGGGCAGGATAGCCGCCTCTCTTGATTCGGCGGGCCATAAGCTAAAGATCCGGGGCTGGCTTCAAGACGGCGGCCAGGATGTCCTGACCGCTGCAGCCGGCTTAAAAGAACTGGGGATAAGTCTGGTTATTCATACGGACGTAGAAAGAGACGGCACCCAAGCCGGTCCGAATCTGGAATTAGCCGCCCGGGTGGCCGAAGTTTCGGAGCTGCCGACTTTGATAGCCGGCGGAGTGTCCGGACCGGACGATCTTTTGGCCATTAAAAACTTAAAGGCTCCGGGCATTATCGGAGCCATATCCGGTCGGGCGGTTTACGAAAAAACCCTGACTCTGGCCATGGCCCGGGAGATTTTCGGCTGAATTTATGAATTTATCGGCCCTGGAAATTTTAGACTACGACAGTGTTTTGAAAATTCTGGCCGAGGAAGCCCATTCCGAACCCGGGGCTTTAGCCGGTCAGTCTCTTACTCCGGATTTAACGGCTCCTGAGATCTTAAATTCCTGGGCTAAAATAAAAGAAGCCCGGGCCATTTTAGACGAGACTCAAAGCCCTTCTTTTCACGAGCTGGTCGATCTGACCCCTTTAATTAAAGAGCTGGCCCCGGAACGCGCCTTACTTGAGCCGACGGATCTTTTAATCATAAGCCAAGTAGCGGCCGTCAGCCGGAGAACTCTGGAGTATTTTAAACCCTACCCTGAATCGGCTCCCCTTCTTTCGACCCTGGCCGGAGAATTAAATCCCTTCTCGCCTTTAGTGGAAGACCTGGAAAAAAGTATCGGTCCGGAAGGCGAAATTTTAGATTCCGCCAGTCCTCTTCTGTTCAGTCTCCGCCAGGAGCAGTCCCAGGCCCGTTCCAGCTTGACGCTGAAGCTGACGGAACTGATGCGTTCGGAAGAATTTAAGCCATTAATCAGAGATGAAATAGTCACCACCCGAGGCGGCAGATTTGTCGTTCCGGTCAGAGCCGGAGCCGCCGGACGATCCCGCGGGATGGTCCACGACTGGTCCAAAAGCGGAGCTACGGCCTATTTGGAACCCATGGAGACTGTGGAAGACAATAACCGGCTGGCCTATCTCCGCAACCGGGAAAAAGAGGAAATCCGCCGGATTTTAGAAAGTCTCTCCGCCCGCTGCCGGGCCCATTCCGAGGACTTGCTTCTGGCGGTTTCAAGCTTAACCAAGCTGGATTTGATCATGGCCCAGGCCCGCCTGGCCAGAGACTGGCGGGCTGTAACCCCGGAATACTGTCCGGGGGAAGGGTTTGACCTGAGGGAACTTCGCCACCCAATTTTAGAAAAAAGGCTGAGGGACCAGGGCCGGAACATGGTGCCTTTGGATCTGACTGTCTCCCCCGCCTCTCCCATGCTGGTAATTTCCGGCTTAAATACAGGCGGCAAAACAGTGGCCTTAAAAACTCTGGGCCTGAATTTAGCTTTGGCCTGCTCAGGATTGCCCATACCGGCCCAGAACGGCTCCAGACTTGATTTTCCCGAGGATATCCTGGCCATCATGGGAGACGGCCAGGATCTGACGGCCGATCTGTCAACGTTCTCCGGCCATGTCCGGGCCATCGGGCAAGTCTTAAAAGAGGCCAGGCCGGGAGTTGTCATCTTATTGGACGAAATCGGCGGAGGAACTGATCCGGCCGAAGGGGCGGCCTTAGGCCTGGCTGTTCTGGAAAAACTCCGTTTAAGCGGGGCTCTTTGTCTGGCCGCCACCCATTTTCATCTGCTTAAAAGCTGGGCCGCTTTAACCGACGGGGTTATCCCGGTGGCTGTCAAATCTTCAAGGGACGGCAGGCCGGTCTATGGATTAGCCTACGGCAGTCCCGGCTTCTCTGGCGGATTGGCTATGGCCAGAAGACTAGGTCTGCCGGAAGAACTCGTAGCCAGAGCCGAAAATTATCTGGAGGACGGCCAGAAAGAGGCTATAGCTCTTTTACAAAGACTGGAAGACGAGCGGGCGGCTTTATTTGAAGAAAGAACCGAGCTGGCCAGAGTCAGGAGATCTTTGGCTGTTACCGAATCGGAGACCAGAGCGAAACTGACTAAAGAAACCGAGGCCTTAAAAAGAAAATCAATAGAACAGGATAAAGATATTAAATCCGCTCTGGCCCGCCACCGCCGGGAGTTAGCCGACCTTAAAGAGCAGATCCAAAAAGAGCTGAAAGAGGGGCTCCGGCCCGATCCGGCAGCCGTTAATTTAAAAGCAGCCGAATCAGCTCAAAGGCTGGCAGATGTAAGGCCTGTTCTTATTGAAGAAAAGCCGGCCATGCCTATAGAGGACGTTAAACCGGGGGATTCGGTTCTGGTCCTGAAACTGGGCTGTTCTGGGACCGTTAAATCCGTTAACCCGGAAAAAAATGAAGCCTTAATTGAGGCCGGCGGCTTGTCAATTAAAGCCTGCCTGTCCGAACTCTATCCTCCCAAGGAGAAAAGCCACGTTCCCCGGACCCGTGTTACGTTTACGGTCGCCCAGGATGATGAAAAGGGCTTATCTCTCAATTTACTGGGCCAGACGGTGGCCGAGGCCACCGTGGTCATTGACCGGGAAATAGATCGGGCTTTAATCCGGGGCCAGAGCCGGCTGACCATTATTCACGGCTTAGGTACAGGCCGGCTGAGGCGCGGTATTGCCGAACATCTGAAAACCCATCCCAAAGTCCGGGAGTTCTTCCATCCGAATGACGTGCCCGGCGGTCAGGGCATAACCACCGTCGAACTGGACTGAGAAGAACTGACGCCTTTTCCGGCCTTTTTTCCGGCATTTTATTCGTCCCGGCCGACCTGGAAATCCGGCGATGTTCTTCGGCGGCTTGAATTATTTGAGCTTTAAAGCATTCACGGAAAATGGCCTATTCAAGATTTAACTGAAATCTTTCCGCAGCCTGCCTGCCGAAACTGCAGCCCGATGTCCCCCCGCAGCACTGGCCGGCAGGCCGGACTGCCTCCGCTGAATTATATCAGCTATGCGCCTTTCGTTGAACATAAGACTGTTTTTTCCTTCCGCGCTGAAGGACAGGCCGGCAGAAGCCAGGCTGACCGGTTAACCTCTCTCCATCAGCATAAAATGTCCAAGATCCAAAAATCATCCCAAAAAGCCGGCCCGACATTGTCCGCAAACGTCACCTTCGTCCGTTTCCGGCCGCAAAACGGAGAACATGCCCAATCCCGCGATACTTTGCGGTAGCGCCGAAGCGCTTTAGCTGTCAGATTTGCCGGCATACAGCAGCATAAGGATATCTTGAGCCTCAGACAGCCTTCGAGACATTTTTCAGGCAAAATTTTGATGGACCTTAAAAGGAAACCTTTGAGGCATTTGAAAGGCAGTGCCCTGAAAAGCCGGTCCGTAAATCCTCGTCAGAGGCCATGGACCGGCTTTGGTGTTTTATCTCAGACCCAACGCGGGAACTGCGGAGTCAGGCCAGCCTATGAAGCAACCGGCTTAATCAGATAAACCTTGCTTTTGTGCTTAAAAACCACCGGGGTAGTTTGGCTTAACCAAGAGCTGCCCTCCGGAGCTACTTCGCCGGCCAAAACAAAATATTCTGGACTGAACTGTTCAATTTCCACAATTTTCTTCAAATCAGCCTCGGTTAAAGATCCGTCCATGAGCTGGCCGTTTTTGAGAAAAAAATTCTTACTGCCCAGCTGCTTTGGCGGAATCATTTTATCGCCGGAACCGGCTGCAGCCATATCCATGTCAGCCATTGCCTCAAACTGAGCCTTGGCTTCAGCCTCCGGAACAGGTTTCATCGGCGCGGCGGCGGCCATTAAGTCTTGTTTTCTGCCCCTTTGGACGGTAGCCGAAGAACCGGTGACTTCTTGGATGATATCCAAATTTCTGCCTACCGCCCTGGCATTGGCCCGGTTGTCAGTCAAACTGATATTCTCCAAGGCCAGAAAACTGGTGTAAGGAGTCAAAATCCCGTATTTTTTGGCCAAAGTTAAGAGTTCTCCGGCCAGTTCCTCAAACTCAGGGCCGTCTTTGAGCTGGTTAAGATCTATATAATCAACAATCTCGCCCACCCGGCGCTGGGCCCAGAGCAGTTCAACAAATTCCCCGTTGGGATCCGACTCCCTGGCCAGAACCCCGGGGAAGGTGAATTCCTGGCTTTTCCCGCCCGCCTGACCGGTTAAGGTGAATTTTACAGATCCGCCGGCCGGATAGCGGCCCACAACAAGGGTTTGATTATGCTGAAAAATATCCGGCATTTTTCCTGGAATTAAGCGGTTGGTTTTCAGGTCAACAGTCAGCTTCGGATTGGTTAAGACAGGACTTTCCAGTCTGGAGTATAAAAGCGCCACTTTATCTTCAAGATTGTCTTCCGGATTCACATAAACAGTTATCCCGCCGGCATCCCCGGAAAGGCGGTCCAAAAGCCTGGCCTGAACTCCGAAACCCACACCGAAGGAAAAAATCCTGACTGACTTCTGGTTATTTTTTTGGGCTAGCAGAGCCAGTTCTTTTTCGCCGGTCTTGCCTGTTGTAGGCTCACCGTCAGTCAAAAAAAGCAAATACGTGGGTTTGCCCTGAAGGCCGGCCATCTTCAAAGATTCAGTCAGAGCCCTTTCAATATTGGTGCCGCCAGCGGCTCTTAAATTACTGAGGTAGTCTAAAGCCTGCTTCCGGTTTTCCGGAGTCATGATTCTGGGTTCTTTTGCCCAGGAGGACACCCTGGAATTAAAATCCACCAAATTGAAAGAATCTTCCGGCTTGAGCCTCTCCAGAACAAATTTCAGAGCCTGGACCGCTTGCCCGAATTTCTTGCCGACCATGGACCCCGAAGTATCCAAAACGAAAATCACTTCTTTGCCTGTCTCAAAGGCTTCATCGGATTCAGCCAAAGACGGCTCAGCCAAAAAAAGAAAATAGCCGTCCTCTTTGTCATCGGGTTTGTGACTTAAGATCATGGCCCCAAGGGAGCCTTCCTGCTGCTTGATGTAGAGCGGAAAATTATCCAAAGCCGGACTGGATTCAGCCGAATAACTGACTTTAACCTCCTCGCCCTCTTCCACCTCGACCCCGGAAATCGGCGAGTAGACATTGGCCAGATTGGGAACATTGACCAGCGAGACCTTAACTTCCTGATTGGATACGGTTTTTCCTTTAGTCAGAGGCCCGGCCAAAGGAAAATTCAAGGTTAAGACATCGTCTTTTTTTTGCAGCATGTATTGGAGGGACAGTTCCAGAGTGCGGGCTTCTTTGGGAGGTATGGGAAAAATCCGGGCCCGGAAAAGACCCCGCCCGACGTATTCCATTAAGGCCGGATCTTTTATCTGCTGGACAATTTGCTGGTAGACGGCGAAAGCCTCCTTTCGGTCGTATATTTTTCCGGCCAGCTCCTGACCGTCGGCCAATAAAATCAGACCCGAAATCTCGCTTTCCGTTGGTAAAGGAACCAGATAATCCATTTCCAAAAGACTTGCACCGGTATTGCGGACAGTCTGCCGCAAAACAGCCCGCACTAACTGGCCGTCAATCTTGATATCCAGTTCCAGTCTTTCCACAGAGTAAAACTCGGCCTGAGCTGCGGGAGGGAGAACCGGAGGAAGCATGTCGTTCATTGGACTGGGTTTGGATTCCTGAGCCCAGGCCGGACCGGCCAGAGACAAAGCAGCCAGAAACACGAACAAATATTTAAAAACAGGCATACCATCTCCTTGGAAATTACACCTTAAAAGCCTGGATATCATTAAATAATTTTCTACAAAAAGGACGCGCCTGTCAAATTTTACCTCAGGAGGGACAGCATCGCCCGAAACCCGGCGCCTGACCATTCCCTTTGATATTCGAGGAGAGAGATGACAGCAGGGCTGTCAAAGTGAAAAAGGCCTGACTTCGGATCAGGCGCCGGGCTGACATTAAAACCCCAATACAGCCGTTCGTTCGGGAAAACTGATTGAATCCGGAGTCAGGAAGACCTTTTGTCTTCAAATAGTCTTTGGCGGGTTTTTTCATTCCCCAGGCTCGGCGGTCAAGTCTGACCACGGCCGGACCGGACTGACCAGAACTGCCGGAAGCTTCGGCTTTTTTACTGCGGTCATGACGGCGCCGCCTTACGGCATTTCCATTTCCGGATCTTCAAATCAAGTTCACCTGCCCCAGATCAGCAGACGTAACAGGTCTTGAATCCGGGAAAGAACCTGTCGATCCTGACGATTCCGGCATGGGCTTCAGGCGCTGCCGCTCCAGTCCGTTACCGAAGACTCCCAGCCCCAAAATTCGGATATCTTCCTGCCTTGCTGCAGAAACCATAGGCGCGGTATTTTCCGGACTAACGGCTGGAGTCTGAGCTTGGGAGTGATTATGGCAAATTTTAGATATTAATTTATTTTTATACAATATTAATGTTAATGTTAGACACTATAGCATATAAAATTTCCATTTTTATGGTCAAATTTTATTCCCAACCATATAATCTATAATCTATAACCAAAGTAAATTTTTACTTGGGATAAGATAAAATTATATTGGATCATTGAAAATTTTTTACCTTGCCTTGGAGGACGTAAAGCCCAGGAAATTAATCATCAAAGAACTGCCTGTACCGGACATGTCATTTAGGGAAATAATTGAGTCAGGCCTTCTGTACGCCGACAAAACCGGCTGCATTTCCAGTTTGCTCAAAAGTCATACCAAGAGCTGTTTTCTCTCCCGTCCCAGGCGATTCGGGAAAACGGGAAAACTCTCCTGCTTGACATTATTGAGGAATTATTCCTGGGCAGCAAAGATCTTTTCCGGGGCTTAAGACTGAACCCCTGGGCTGCGAGTTCCTGAGACATCCGGTCGTCCGGCTCAGGATGAACTGCGCCAGGGCCAACAGCCCGGAAAAACTGGAGTCCATTGTAATTGGGGCTCTGAATGACGTGGCCTTTGATGAGGATGTAACCATAAACTAAAGAAGATATTGACTTAATTGTGGAAGAGCTTTTTAAAAAGCTTAAACAGAAATACGGCGCAGGCGCAGTCATTTTGTCTGACGGGCATGACGCTCCTGTGGCCAGACATATTGGAAACTCTGAAATAGCTTCTGGCAGCAGAAGGGTTCTCCGCGACTTTTACTCTGGCTTTAAAAACAGCATTAAAGACACACGGTTTGCCTTCGTCGCCGGCATCTCCGGATTCGCTTACACTGCCATGGATTCCGGCTCTAACTATTTTTATGATCTGTCCTTTGGCCCTGAATACGCAGGCATCTGCGGTTTCACGATCCCGGAATTAGACGATTCTTTCAGAGACAGGATAGCTGAGACTCTTGCAATTATGGCGGATAACGGGAAGATGAAACAGGGGGCTCAAGTTAAAGACTTACGGAAAAAAATTCTAAGCTGGAACGGCGGCTGCAATTGACCCGGTCCGTAGAGAATTTTAAATTCCTGCTCCATACTTTATTTCTTCATGACCAAAAATTTCTCCGCCTTTTGGCCCTTTAGCGGACAGCCCTCTCATCTTACCGCTCTTATCAGGGAAAAACCTTATGATTTTATCCAACTCAAACTGGCTGGTTATCTCTGACAAACTGTTCGTAAAGCCGGCCTTCGCCAACTGGGAACTGTGCCGATCCTGTTTCACAGCGGCTGCCTGACAATTGATCGCAGCTGGACTGTTCCTGAGACTTCAGACGGAGAAATAGCTGATGCTGAACACTTTTACTTCAGACTCCCCAGCACAGAGGTCAAAAGTTCCTGCAACGCCTTTTTATTTCAAACCATCTTTGATTACAGTACTGCAAAATATGACTCATTTCGGCAGGAATTTCTAGAGGCTTTGGCCAAACGGAATTCGGAACAAACCGCCGTTCTTTTCACCAATATTTTTTCCGGGGTCTATTATTATCATATACCCGGTGAACACTTTTACCGTGCGCTAATCAATGCTTCCTTAGGCCCACGGGGATAGAAACCCATGATGAGATGACTGCTGATGAGATGACTGCGTCCAGAGGCCGGATAGATATGACCTCATTTCTGAAAAACGGGGGCGGTTGATCTCTGAGGTGAAATACAGGGAAAAACTTCTCAACCATAAAGAGGAAGACGGAAGGAAAATACTGGCGAAGGCCTTGAATGAAGCCTTGACGGCTATAAAAAAGAGGAAATATTACCACGGCGCGAAACTCTGAGAGGATTAGCTCAAAACCTGTAATAGAAACAGTACTACAGCATTCTCAGAATTAGATGCCGAGGTAATATACTGTTCCATTCAAATTGCCTCCCAGAAAAATAACAGGCCTGTGAGCGGCAGTCTGCGGAAGAGATAAGGTTTCAGGAACAGTTAAGTCTTCAGGCCTCCGGCTGTTTCTTGCGAAGGAGCTGAAGATTTTTTTGAAAAACGTAAAAATGCGGCTGCCGCTGATTTCTCATTTAAAACGGCATGGCAAAAATTAAGGGAGGAGGCAAGTTCAGCTCCTGTGTTGAACTGAGATGGCATATAACCACGGCATATAAATCTGAGAATACTGCAATACCGTAACTATTGCCTGCCTTTAAGCTGACACCCCTTAGCATAGCCAGCTTTTTCCTGGTTGATTATGCGTTAATTGTCTCTGGACCTTTTTGAACTGCCCGTAATGGTTCAGCGGATATTCGGATCAAGCGCCTCCTGTTCGTGAGATCGGGGCAGCTTACGCAACTCGCCCTTAATATATAGCTCCCTCAAACCGGGTGTTTTTTTTGCGCCTGAGTCAAAAAAATGGCCCAGCGGCCGTCTGTATTTCATGATCCGCAGGAGCATATTGCCGGACAGATATTCTTTAATTAGATTTCATGTTCAGCCCCTGAGCCCAGAGCAGGCCCTAATTCCTATACGGCCCTTTAGAAAAGCGTTTTAGTCCGTAAAAAATCGGGAAAACTAAAATTCATTACAAAAAAATTTACAAAATATCTATCTAATGTTGTTTTTTTACCAAAAAATATATAACATCATGACTTAAAACTTGATCTCGCCTAAGCTTTGTCTTAAAATTCATTTACATTTATCAAACCAGCCCAGGGCAGTTTTTTAACCTGCCATAAGACAGAAATATCCGGGCCGAATTTTTTCAACCCCCTTGCTTTGATTCTTAGTTATAAAAATTTTACTTTTTAAGTCCGTGAGGTCAGTCAATTCTGGCCGGATTTTTCGGTTCAGTAAGCGCAAAAGGCTATCCAGCCGGCTTTTGCTGTCTTTAAGACCCTGAGACCCGTACCTGCTGGCAGTTAAAAAAAGCCCCCAGCTGGCACCAACAGACGCTCTGTCTGCCGGAACCGCCTGGTTATGCCTGCGGACACCTTATTAAGAAGACAGATACGAATACTTTGTTTCGGTTACCAGAAAGGGAGCGCCATTTCCCCGGTTTAAACTGCGGCCGATGGAGAATTTTTAATGAAACACTACATCGGAATAGATCTGGGCACCACCAACAGTGTCATCGCCTCTTTCGACGGACTGGCTGCCAGAATCTGGAAAAATCCCGACCAAAAGGAGATTACCCCTTCGGCTATCTACATAGATCGCCGGGGCCGCAAATATATCGGCCAAAGAGCCTATGACGCAGCTCCCCACAGTCCGGATCACTCCGCCCTCCTGTTTAAGCGTCTCATGGGCACCAGCACTCCGGTAAAGCTGGCGGCTGTCGAAAAAACCCTCACCCCCCAGGAATGTTCGGCTGAAATCATTAAAGTCCTCTTCAGTTACCTGCCCGAAGAAATTCAGTCCGATGACCGGACCGCCGCTGTTCTGACTGTTCCGGCCGCCTTTAACCAGATGCAAAAAGAGGCCACCCAAAAAGCCGCTGCCTTAGCCGGTCTTCAAAAGATCGCTTTAATGCAGGAACCGGTGGCTGCGGTCATGAGCGTCATGAGAGCCGGACCCATAGACGGACTTTTTCTGATCTACGATTTAGGCGGCGGAACTTTGGATATCGCCCTGGCGGAGGCTTTAGGCGGCCGGGTTAAGCTTCTGGCCCACGGCGGACTGGCTTTCTGCGGCGGCCGGGATTTTGACCGGATTCTGGTTCAAAGTTTAGTCAGAAAATGGCTGCATGATAATTTCAGTCTGCCCGAGGATCTGGCCGTAAATCCTAAATTTAAAGCTTTAAACCGGCTGGCCGCCTGGGCGGCCGAAAAAGCCAAAATTGAGCTGTCCTCTAAAAACGAGACCGCCATCTCTCTGGCCGAGTCAGAAGCCAGGGCACTGGATCTTAAGGGCACAGAAATATACCTTGATATCCCCCTGTCCAGAACTTTATATGACAGTCTCATAGCCCGGCAGATTAACGAATCAGTCGAGGCGGCCCTGGAAACTTTGGACAAAGCCGGACTTAAGCCAGGAGAACTGGAAAAGGTAGTCTTTATCGGCGGCCCGACGAGCTATAAGCCGCTGCGGGACAAAGTGGCCTTTGAGCTGGGCATTAAAGGCTCCTCCGAGGTTAACCCCATGACGGCAGTGGCCGAGGGAGCCAGTGTCTTAGCCGAATCGGTCGACTGGGACTCCCCCAAAAGAGGACTCAAAGGAGTCCGCCGGAAGCACTCCTCCAAAGGCAGGCTGCCTTTGGTCTTCAGGTACCCCGACCGGACCACTGAAGCCAGGGCCGGTATCATTCTGACTCTGGCCAATCCTCCTAAAGGGGCCGAGTTTCAGGTCGACAGTTCGGATACCGGCTGGACTAGCGGCCGGAAACCTCTGGCCGAAAGTTCGGAAGTTGCGGTCAGTCTGGCCAAATACGGCGCCAATACATTCAAAGTCTTTGTTTTTGAGGCCTCCGGCCAGGCTCTGCCGTTAAACGAGGACCGTCTCGTCATCACCCGGGCCCGGGTTTCGGTGGAATCTATCCCGGCCTCCCATTCCCTGAGCATTGAGGTTCTGGAAAAGCCGGACGGAAAATCCAACCTTGATTTTTTAGTCAGGGCCGGAGAAAGTCTGCCCAAAAAAGGCCGCAAGATTTTCCATGCCGCCGAATCTCTCCGGGCCGGCCAGGACACTTCCTTAAATTTTAATATCTGGGAGGGAGAAATAGAAAACCCTATTACCGACAACAGGGCCATCGGAGTTCTGAAAATCTCCGGAGAGGACTTTAAAGACTCGGCTATCCCGGTGGGAGCCGATCTGGTCTGCGACTATGAGATTTTAGATTCCGGCCATATTCACCTGGAAATCTCCGTCCCGTGCATTCACGGCACATTCGGATCGGGCCGCAATTTCTATTCCCCCCAGGAAGGTCAGATTGATTTTACGACCGCCTCGCTCCGGGTGGCCGAAGAAGCTCACAAAACTTCAGAGCGGATTGAACTTATAAACAGGCTGATCTTTGAGCCCAAACTGGAGGAAGCCCGCCGGAAACTGACCTCGGCTTTAAACCTCAAACCGGAAGAAACGGAAACGGAAAAAGCTCAGGAGGCCATGGAAAATGTCTACGCAGCCAGACGGATACTGGCTAAAGTCCGAAAGGATCACCAAAAAGAGATCAGGCGAATAGATCTGGCCAGCGCCGTCCAGTGCTTTGAGCGCTATAACCGGGACAAAGCCGGAGAAAATGAAGCGGCGGCTTTTGATCTTATGGTTGGAGAAGCCCAAAAGTCCATTGAACTGGACGATCAGAATTTTGAGCGCCACTTCGGCCGGCTCATGGACCGGAACTTCCGGATACTCTGGCGCCAGGACTGGTATGTCATTGACAACTTTAACCGGCTCATGGCCTCGCCTCATCTGTTTGTTGACCAGAAAGACTTTGAGTCTTTAATCGAAAAAGGAAGGCTTCTGGTCAAAAACGACAATATCAAAGAGCTCCGCAGCATCGTCAGCCAACTGGCGCTCAGGCAAATCAGGCCGGCGGCCGACGCGGAGATTTTGAATCCGGCCAATATTGTCAAAGCTTAAACTGGAACAGAAAGTCAGCCGACTGATTTTGCGGATTTTTGGGGGGACTGAAAATTGACCGAGGACAGTTGGGTATCAGTGGGCCAAGTTTTGCCCGGCGGCTTAATTTTAGAAACCTGTCTGGAGAAAGGGGACGGCTGGCAAATCTTTGCCTCCCATGCTGGCCAAAAAGTCCTTTTAGCCGAGAAAAACTTAAGTTTAAGCTGGGAGAGAGCCGGCTTATTAAAAGAAAACCGCCGGGGGCTTCTGGAATTTTTAGGCCGGGAATTCTATGCCTGGGAAAGCGCGGCCGGAAATGATATTTTTTGTCTGGCCGGCCATAAAGGGCCTTCAAATGAAACCGAGGCCCTTTCTTTAGCCCGGGCTTTAAAAGCCACCCGGTCCGTAAACCGGGACCTGTCTCTTCATTCGGCCGTCTATTTTGAAGAATTGGACCGGCTCCTGCCTTCCCCGGACCAGAGCGAAAATGTGCCCGATGACATCGTTCTGGGCACCTGGCTGACCGGCGGGGTTTGTCTTTCGACCGATAATTTTGTCCGCCTGTGTCAGCTGGTCGGCTGGCTTGACCGGAGCGAGCTGACTGACATCATAAATCAAGCCGGGCTCACCAAACCGCATAATCAGAAAAAAGAGCCAGGTCCCCGGCTGTACCCCGAAAACCGGCCGCCGGAAGAATTCTCCCTGCCCGGCCGTCCGGAACTGGAGACTTTTTTTAAAGACCATATTCTGGACATAATATTCAATCTGCCCAAATATCAGGCTGTGGGCCTGGATTTTCCGGCTCCGGTTGTCCTCCACGGACCGCCAGGCTGCGGCAAAACATTTGCTGTCCAAAAGCTGGTCGATTTTTTGGGTTGGCCTTCTTTTTCCGTTGATTCAACCAGTATCGGCAGTCCCTATGTTCACCAGACGGGCCAAAAAATAGCCGAGGTCTTTGAGCTGGCCGTTAAAGCCGCCCCGTCGGTCATTATAATGGATGAAATGGAGGCTTTTCTGGCCAGCCGGCAGCAGACGGCCGGCAGTCAGGTCCATCATCTGGAAGAGGTGGCCGAGTTTTTGCGCCTTATTCCCCAAGCCCCCCAAAACAAAGTTTTGCTTCTGGCCATGACCAACGCCATAGACTTAGTAGATCCGGCCGTCTTAAGGCGGGGCCGGATTGACCATGTTTTAGAAGTCGGCCCCCCGACTGCCGCAGAAACAGAAGCTCTTTTAACCTGCCTGCTGGCTAAACTGCCCTATGACCCTAAACTGAACTTAAGGCCGATAACAGAGCGTCTGACCGGCCGGGCACTGTCCGACTCGGCCTTTGTGATCCGGGAAGCGGCCAGGCTGACGGCCAAAAAAGGACAGAGCTTTATTGACTTGGAAATCCTGGAGGAAGCCTTAAAATCTCTGCCCCAGGAAATGAAACCCCGAAAAGTCGGCTTTCGCCAACCGGACTGAGGACAAATTATTGACTTCTCTATGGCCAGCGGTTAAACTTACAGTACCATGGAATTATATAAAAATCCTTTTTATCTATTGAATTCAAGCCCTTATGACGACTCGGCCAAGCTTTTTGAGCAGATCGAAGAAATGGCCAGATCCATTAACTACCTGGTCTTAGATCAGATCAGGCAGGACCTCTTCAATTCCGGCCAGAGACTGGCGGCAGAAATAAGCTGGCTGCCCGGACTGGCCCCGGAAAAGCAGAATCATATTATTGGCTTACTGAAGACTGATCCGGATTCCTGTCTGGTTAACGATGAACTGTCACCTTTAGCCAGGGCCAATCTGCTGGCTTCGGTTCTGGCTCAGGCCAAAGAGAGGCTTCCGGACTACTGCCTGATTTTATTCCGTTCCTGTAACGAGATAAAGCCGGATGAGCTTCTTAAAACCATTAACGAGACCAGGGAAAAATCCGGCTGGCCTCAGGTCGTCTTGTCTCAGATCCAAGACAACCTTAACGAACGGCGGGACTATTTTCTGGCAGCTGTCCGAAATCAGCTGGCCAAGTTGAAACCGGCCCAGAAACTGGAGTTTCTTACCCTTCTGACCAAAAAGTCCACTCAGTCCGGAACCCAGCCCCCGCCGTCTCTCCTGACCGCGCTCCTGGAAAGTTACGAACAGGAAGTTAAAAACACTTTGCATCTTAAGGCTCAGACCGTTTTTGACGAAGTATTGCGTCTCCACTCCAGAATTGACTTTCCTCCGCCTGATGACTTCCGGGACAATGCCCCGGGAAAAACAGACATTAACTTAGAGGGCCTGAGCAGTTCCCTTAAAGACTGGGACCGCCTGGCCCAGCCGTTCCAGCTCCTGACCAAAAGCCTGGGCGCGAACCACCACCAAAGCCAGACTGTGGCCCTGAAAATCCGGGAACTGGCTTTTTCAGCTTACAACACCCGGGGTTTTCTGGCTCTGGCCCAGGATTTAACCGATCTGATGCGGGAAGTTTTTGCCGAAGTGGTCGATGTGGCCGAACAGGCCGAAAAAGACAAGCTCTTATTGGACCGGCTGGCCCAGGAAAAGGAAGTCCGGGAAATAACCGAGCAGGCCAGGGAGATGTCTGATTACTTAAATCAGCTCCTTTCAGTGGTTCTTTTTAAGACCAGGGAAATATCCTCCAAACTGGACAAGAAAATGCCCGTTGCCGAAATAGGGCCTCATATTGACGAATTGGGCGGACTCCTTAAAGCCGTCACCACAGCCGATAAGCTTAATCCCGCAGTCCAGAAAGTGGCCCTGCTTGTCCGGAATCTGGCTTTAAGCCTCTATAACCGCTACGGGCTGACCAAATACGCCTCCAGCCTGCTGGCCTCTTTGGGCCGGATATTTGAACACGCCGAGCCCTATGCCTCGCTTTTTTCTTCCGATCTGACCAGTATCAGCCGAAGTTTAAGCGGCTCTTCCCCCCAAAACGGCCAACCCAGGAAATCTCTTAAGTATATTGTCATTTTCTTAATTCTTCTGGCTCTGGTCATATTTTTCCTGGCCTTTTTAAAACCGGCCCGGAGCGCAGAACTGTCCGACTGCGGGACGGAACAAGGCAACTTTGCTGCATTTTTGACCAGATCTTAAATTATATGAAATTGGCATAATACCAGGAAATCATCTGGCCTCCGGCATCTCAAGCAAAGCCGCCAGATGCTTATCCATTTCCTCTTTCTGCCTGCTTATTTTCTTAAGACTCTCCTTATCTAAAAAACTGAAGTCCTCTGGTTTTTCCGTGGCCGCATCCAGGGGTATAACCCTGAATATCCGGCGGCCCTCAAAGATTCGGGTGTAGCAGAGGGTCGGCCTCAGCCGGATATCGGTAATGCTCTGCCGGCCGTCAGGCCCGACATTTAACTGGCACTCCAGTATCACTCCCAAGTTGGTGTACGACCGCATCTGATTGCTGATAAAATTACCCAGGCTGTAGACAGCCAGCTGGCTTTGGTCCGGGCTTTGTTTCAAAATATACGGCTGGACCACGTGGGGATGGTGACCTAAGACCAGATCGGCCCCCTTCAGATCTTTTTCCGGATCGCCCTGTAAGATCTTTTCAACCAGCTTCTTTTGCCGGGGACTTGGCAGCCGCTGGTATTCATTGCCGAAATGGAGACTGACAATGACAAAATCGGCCCCCTGGATTCTGGCCGCAGCCATATCTTCCATTACCACGTCATTATCAATAAAGCCCAGACGCCAGTCCTCTTCTTTTGGCGGGCCTTTGGGGCCGTTAAAGCCGTAGGAATAGGCCAAAAAGCCTATTTTTACGCCATTATAGACCCTGACCAGACGACCGGCCTTATCGTCGGGTCCTGTATAAGCGCCGACATAATCAAGACCGGCGGCGCGGACATTTTCAATTGTGGCCGCCAAGCCTTCCCAGCCTCTGTCCAAGGCGTGATTATTGGTCAGCGTAACGGTGGTAAAACCAACGGATTTAAGATTGGCAGCCAATTCCTCAGGCACATTAAACTGGGGGTAGCCGCCGTAACCCCGCCCGGCTCCGGCTAAAGGGGTCTCTAAATTACCGATAACCAGGTCGGCCCTGGCAAAGAGAGCGGCCACATCCCGGAAATAAGAACTGAAATCAAAACCGCCCTCCTTAACGGCCGCCGCCTGCCTTAAAGAAGTGTGCATTAATATGTCGCCCACCGCCATGAGGCGGACGGAGCATTTTCGGCCGGCTAACTGACGGGGCCGGGCGGGCAGGGTAATTTTTGCTTTGGGCCCGGACTCAGCGGGAATGAAAAATATCTTCTGCCCGGAATCGGAGACGGGCGAACTTTCCTGCTCTGTCTGGGCAAAACCGCTCGGGGACGGGCCTAAACCGAATCCCAGGATCAGCCAGAAAACTAAGAGCCAGGCAGTTCCGAAAGACGGCCGGACTTCTTTTCCGGCCTCAGAAGGCGGTTCGGAACTCTTTGGGACACGAAAAAACATGGAGCCTCACGCATAAATTAACCGGTTGATCCGGTAATGTTTTGATTAGAAAGACAAAATATCCCAGCGGCCGTTTTAAGACAAAAATACTCGGCTGCCGGAACTTACCCTGGAACCGGCTCGGAATTTAACCAGAACTTAGATTTCTTCCATTATACTCCAGCCTGTCATTTTTTTATATGAGTAAGTTGCGCTGATCTTAAGCATTGCTTTAAAAAACATAGCTTAACGGAAGTAACTTTCTCTTAATTTACCTATAATTTCAGGCTTTTGTCCGGATTTAAGCTCAAAAAAAAACACCGCCCGGATGAAGGCGATGTTTTAAAGCAGGCCCAAGCAAGGCCGAGAAAAAAACTAGAAGATGACTTTAGTCCAGGTCAGGACGGTCATGACGCCCTTGGGGTTGTAGCGGGCCGTGACATCAAAAAGGCAGCGGAGATTTAAGTTACCCCATGTTCCGGGAAGATTGACGCCCACATCCGGACCTAAAGCGAATCTTTCACTTCTCCAGGGATTGACCACCGGACCTTTGCCCTTGGCATCTGTCGTCTGCCAGGAACCGGCGGTCGACACGGCCAGGGACATATTGCCCAACTGTTTGCCGAGAGCGCTTTCCATGTGGAAGAAATTTCCTTCGGTTACGTCGGTGCCTCTCTGGCGGTAGCTTATCTCGTAGCGCAAAACAGTTGACCATGTCCAGGTCTTGGCCTCGTCAAAATACAAAGTCAGACCGGCCGTCGGCTGAAGACCCCAGTATCCCTTACCCGGACTGGTCGGCTCGTTTTTGTGGTATTCTCCGATGGGAAAGAAGATGCACATAGAAGCCAGAGCGTCATACCGATTACCGTGCCAGGCTATGGTGGTGTGGGAGCTGATGTCATTGAGGCCGAATTTGCGGTTATCCAGGCCGCCGACCAGACCGTCGCCGTAATGGCTGTAACTGACGGGAATGAGTAAATCGAACATCAGGTTGCCGCCCAGAATCTGGACCGGAGTGGAATAAACGAAACGGTGGGTCTGGGAAAAGACTCTGGTCTTGAAATCAGCGCCGCGCATTTTGCGGCCGTCATTGTCATAGTAATCGTCCGACTGGAACCAGACGTTGTACATCAGGTAATAAAGTCCGGGCGGCGGCATGGAGGCCAGCATGTAGCCGCTGCCGCCGGAGGTAAAGTGAGCTCCGGCCGCAGCCGGTCGGGCCTTAGTCAAAGTAAAGGCCAGCAACATGAGTATTGCTGTCAGAATTATTTTTTTCATATTATCCAACCTAAATAACAGTTAAAAAGGCCGCCTTAACTTAAACCTGAAGCCAGCTCGGCGGCTCTAAAAAAACGCCCAGTTCTGTTTTTAAAAAACCTGCGCCTCTCTCCCCAAGGCTGACAGGTCCGGCGGCAACTTTTCAGATGCCATAAGTCAAACTAATTGCGGATTAAGTGACCAAACCTAAACCGGCCAGACTGTCATTACCCTAAATTTCGATAGTTCAGCTTTTGGTCTCCGGTCCAAACAAGCTATGAAACCCCGATAAACTGCACTGAAAGCAAATAAATCCTGAAAAGCAAGCAGCTAGACGTCTAATTGCCCAAAAGAAGACTTTTTCTCCTTAGATGCCCGCCATTGGATTTGAAAAAAGTTAGTGTATTAAATTTTTTTTGTATAATAAATTGTACTAATAAATTTCCAGATTGTCAACCGGGACAAAACCAAAACAGCCAGGTCCCAGCCCGCATTAAAGTCTCATCTCTGGGACAGGAATAGGCGAATCCCAGGTTTTTGTTGAACATTTGGGCCTAAATAAATTTATATGACTTGAATAAGAAAAACGGTTTTGAGGGGTTTGGGGACGTGTTTGGCCCTTTTCTGGCCGAATTACAGGCCCTGCAGCCGGACCGCAACTTAGAAAAACTTCCCTCGGCCGTTTTATTTCGGCTTCAGGAAGTTTTTTCTAAACTAAAAGCTTTTTTGATTCAGGCCTTTTACTAAAAAACAGGATTAAAGGCCTGGGGCCTAGAGCCGAAGGCCCTAGCCTAAAATGTTCCGCCTTATAGTCTCCGTGTCCGGCGGTTTATCGCCGCTGTAAAATCTTAAAAGCAAAAACCCGGCTTTCTTTAAAATAAAGTTGCGGGCTTTGTCTTTATTGGTGGGAGTGTGGCTTTCGTCAATGACTTCCACCACGGCTTTGATATTAAGTTTAACGTCGCAGACAATAAAACTTAAGCTGGTGCCGTTTAAGACATTTTCGGCAATCTTCTGATGCTCTGGCTGGGCGGAGTTGGCCCTGACCACCGACCGGCAGATAACGTTGGGGAAGATAAGATACTGGTTCAAAGCGGCCCTCAAAAGCTTATAGTACACAATCTCCAAAGGACTCATAAAAGGCGTAACTTCGTATGTAACATCAAGGTCCTGAATGGTGACGGCCTTTTTGTCAGACTGAGGTCTGGCCGACTTGGGCATCTGAGTCTGATCGATCTGGATGGGCGTACTCAACTGAGTCTGATCCGGACGGGTCAGCCTGGCCGGTTTAGGCGGCGGCGGCGGAGTCAGGTCTTCTAAATCAGCTGAGACATCGTGGACAGGCTGGACCTCAACGACCGGAACAGCGGACTTAACCGGCATGACTGCTATTTCCTGGACCGGGGTTACGGCTACCGGCTGGACACTGACAGTAGGCGGAACCGCCGCCTGAGGCTGAACAGCTGGCAGAACCACAGGCTGAACCATAGGCTGAACCACAGGCTCGGCTGCTGCCTGGACCGCAGGCGGAGCCTGCTGAGCTAACTTCTGAACTTCCTGGACAGCCGGCTGAATTATCTCTTCAACCTGCTGAACAGCAGGAGGTTGAACAAGAGGCTGAACCACCGGCTGGACAACCGGCCTGGCCAAAGACTGAACGCCCGCCTGAAACGCTCCGTCCGGCGGAGCAGGCTGCAGGACCACATCCGGAGGCAGGACCGGAGGCATGGGCGGCACCGGAGGCGTAACAACCTGATCTATTGACTGAAACTGATCTATTGACTGAAAAGGCATTTGAGGTACCAATTCCGGAATGGCATTGACCGCCGGAACGAAATCCATCTGAGCCTGAACCAATGACTGGGTATCTTCCGAGCCTGACCCCTGGACCGAGCGCAGCTGAACGGCCCTGAATCCGGCGGCCTCCCCTCCCTGAACGACAGAGGCCGGCAGAGTCACCATATCAGACCCCATGAGCGGCTGAACGACGGGCGGCAGCTTGATGTCCGGAACCTGAGGCGGTCCCGGCAGCGGCTCTGCCTGACCTTTCGTACTTTTAGACCGGCTGAAAAGTCCGCCGTTTTTTTTGGCTTTAGGCGGAGCCGGTTCTTTGGTCAGCTTCGGCTGCCTGGCCGGTTTTGGCGGTTTGGCCCCGGCTTTGGAACGATCTTCGGGCGAGGCTTTGCGCTTTTTGATAGCCAGAGCCAGAATAAGGCCCAGTAAAAAAACTGCTCCTGCAACCAAAGGCCAGTTTTCTCCGCTGAACAATCCGCCTATAAAATCAAAAAAACTATCCATGGCACACCTTAAAGATGATTCGATCGGCCATCGACATTGAACATGTACAAGTAGATCAAGGCCCAGGCTAAAGGAGCTTAAAACAATAGACCGTCTGGCTGTCCTGGCCTTATTGACTTTAACTTAAATATTTATTCTGACATAACTGACAAAATATATACTTATATAGATCAATTGTCAAAGTTTAAATCACGAACTTAACTAACAGACCGGAGGATAGACCAAAGATCCATGGAGGCCTGCTGTAAAAAAAATCACAGTCCAGAGTCGTTAATGACTAGCAATTTCAGGCACTTACCAAGCGAATTTTATTTCAGGAAAACACTGGGTCTTGGACATCTGAAAACAAAAAAATAGCCCCAAATTATTTCCCAATATATAATTTAGGCATAATACCACATGCGGAAAAATTTGAAAAACATAAATCCTGTTTTAGCCTCATCCAGCAGTCGGACCAAAGGACAATGGTAAGCCTTTTTGGTAAATTTAATTTAATAAAATCTAAATTAGACTAAATTATATATAATTAAAGAACAGGCGTTCAAGCCTCAAAAATATAAAGTCATTAACCTCCTGCTCCGGCAGACGGCCCGCAATATGACGGCCTTTTCTGCGGACAGTCTTCGCCCAGCATAAGCTCCTGAAAAGCCGCTGCCTTACAGCCTGTCCCATCTATCCTGTGCCAGACTGCAAACGCTCTTTCAAGTCTGAAGAAAAAACCGACGATCTCACGGCAATGAACTGAAAACAGGAGGCCAAAACAGTCCGCCCGGCCAGTGAATTGAGCCGTTCAAGGAGGCTGAACTTTTTGAGAGTATTTTTGACACTCCTGACGAGAAAACCTGTTCCGGCTGCCCCAAAATGGAACAGGCCCCAGAACCAGACGCTGACCATCAGCAGTCAGACTCAAAGCTTAAACCTAATTGTAAAAAAGAATACCCTGCCCGTTTACTCTGGCCTGCCGGAAAACCGAAAACGGAAGAATTCCGGATGTTCAGTTGTGATTTAGCAAAAAAATTCGGCCGCTTCAGTCAATTTAAATCCAAAAGGCACAGGTCTCTCCGGGCGATCAAAAAACGCTGAAAAATCAGCCCGTTTAATTGGAACAGATGCCGGGTTTTAGAGATTTGACCCCCTCCGGCTGAATGCTGCCAGTAAACGCTTAAAAACCTGATTGACACCCTTTTTCTATTTTAAAAATATGTAATTTTATTCAATTAATATCATCTCATTCTTTAAGGGCAAACATTCCTTACTAAAAACCGAAAGGTTTTTCCGGACAATGCCCCTTACCGGAGCAAGTTCCGGAAAAACCTCAGTTGCCGGCAGCAGCCTGATTTTAGCCGGCTTCCCTCTCCAAACCTGCCTTTAAAGGCAAGCCGTTTTGGCCTGCTTTTTTTAACAGTGCACTCAGTTCAAATTCACTTCAAACTGACCGTCCCGTCTTGAATAGGGAAATTAGTCGTCATGCCCGCAATGGGGGTGGCTAAAGTTATTAACCCGGCGGATAATTATGATAGATCAAATATTCCTTATTATTTATAGATGATCACGGTATAATAATTCTTTAGCCATATTACAAACAGACTATAGAAATTGCATAATTTTTGAGTATACTAAAGA
>JAISEL010000040.1 GCA_031264185.1 Deltaproteobacteria bacterium | reverse complement strand
GCCTGGCAGAAAGACAGGAACAATCGGACTTCCAACATAAAATGGCAATTTACTGCATCTGATGCACGGGTCAAGCTTAAGCGTCTTTATCCATCAAATTAGAGGTTACAGGGTACTAGTAGGCAGCTGACTATGAAGTCATCCAAAAAGCTTTTCTGATTGAATGTGGTGAATCGATAAACCCGCCAATATTCTCAGATTTAAATGCTGAAGTCATTTATTGGAGTGAAGAGGGGCACCTGGATGGAAAAATTCAAAGCGACCGGAGCTGACGTCAGGGTCCTGAACTGGGCGGGGAGAAGTTTTGTCAAATTGGGGCCAGACAGAATTTTTAATTAAGAAATTGACGGATTGGTTCAGTTAAATCCGAACAGGAGATTTGTTGTGATAGATGTTGTACAGTATCGTTATCTGTAATTGTATAAATCAATTATAACTAAAATTGGTGAATATCAAATAATAGCAATAAATAAGATGATAATTTATATTATAAAGTGCTGCAATATAAAAAAATTAAAAAACTATTAGGACAGATGAATAATGATATAAATAGACGAATTAGAACTTTTAGGACAGTTAAATCTTGTCACGGACCTATTTTTTCTCTTGACATTAGTTTTCATTTCTGTAAAATCAATAATTATCCATTAGGGTTGAGAAGACTTTTGGGTTTGTAGTCTTTTAAGGCAACTCAAAAGTGGCGTTATGTTTGTTCAGATTAAATTTCTGAATATTTATGGAATAGTGCAATGTCTTTTATTAATAACCGCGCCAAGAGGCACCTGGATTTTGACCAAATGATGTTGGCATGGTTATTGCTCTCTCTCTCTCTCTCTCTCTCTCTCTCTCTCTCTCTCAATTACACTTTTAATACTCTCTAATTACTCGGTAAATTCATATATATTAAATTATGGAGTTCCTAACATTGCCTGGGGACAGGAAACGGATTTAGTGGGTTATAGGACAGAACTGTCTGATGAAATACCAAGAAAATTTTTGAAGTATCAAAGTTCCAACAAAGTTGCCTCTTCATGTCAGGTTAGTGCAAATAATTCAGAATGTGGACAACTAAGACCTGATACCGCTTACAATATACCTCCTTAGTAAAACGAAACAGATAACATCAATAATTTTAAATCGACAATGCCGGTGGATTCATCACTAGTCAGAAGCTGAAATCAGATGAGGTTTGTTTGACAAAAACTGACTGATGATGGAATAGGATTTTTGCGCTCTACAATTGCCTGATAATGCAAATTATTGATTTATGAACAAAGAATAAGAAGCTCAAGATTAAGTTCGATTGTTGACAATAAAGGTTTATAGACTCGGTTGTTATTATTTTGACTTGGACATGGTGCCTCTGATGGTGCGCATGAAGGCTGAACTTGTCTATCCGGAGAGGTTTCGGCCAATATTACGAAAATTTGCGAGTGAACACTATGAAAAAACTACGGATACAGACTGAAAGACGGTGAATCGGATTGGTTTTTGCGCATTGAGCAACATCTGTGTTCAGCAGGATATTCTCGCTTTGAACGAAAACAACCTATTGATGTGGGACACCAGAGATAGTGAATACAATTCGGCTATCAACAAGATATTTTTTTATTCTTTGTCCTGAGCTGGTTAAAAATATGGGTAGACAAATGAAGGCTGATCAATATGAACGAAATTATATTAGTATTTATCGTAACGATAGATTTTGTATTGATATTGCTTCTTTGCCGTTTTGGTTTCTGGTCATCTCTCTGTATAAGGCACCACCAATATTTATGCTATTGCGCTAAAAAAACATAGAGTAATTAATAGGATTTACTAATGAACCTATTCAAAATTAACAGCATAAATGAGCTAATTTGGATGCTGCCATTTACTTACGTGGCTTTGCTGTCTTTCGCTTTGTTGCGGTCCGAGCCTGAGTTTCCGAATCCAGACCCTCAGCATAATCGGTTTATTAAGGATTCTAACGGGATTATTAGGGCGATTCCGGTGCCTTTCTCTGGAGTGGCCAGTGGAAAGTATTGGGCTTACGATTTTTTACAAAAAACTCATGCCCCTGAGTCCTTGGTCAAGATTGCTGGACCGAACGATCGGCCAAAATACATTGTCGCACTTATTTATTGGTTTTATCCGTTACTGGTAGAAGACGAAAGTCGGTGGGATTTCCCAGACGACCTGGAGTCTGTCTTGGCTAATGACAGAGGTTACGTTCATTTTGACGGCCGTTTTAGTCGATTTGGCCTGAATGTTGTAGCTTTTATGCCTGAAATAACCACTCAGGATGATGTCATTTCAGGAATGATTCGCTGTCTTAATGACATTGTCGATCAGCCTGAAATCGGTCAAGAATTCATCACTGACTATCAAAGGAGGAAGAGGAACGTAACCGATGAGCTACAACTGGAGACAATTTTTAAACGGCCAAAGGTACTGAATTTGGTCAGCCGTCCCGATGATTGGTCCAACTTATGGGGATGGAGTGGTGACGACTTGGAGCTGGGTTTTCTAGATGCCGCCGAGGATCTGACGGCTATGGGACGGGGATCAGAGGCTGAACGGTTTCTGGCTATGAATCCAGACTTAATTTTTTTGGCTGTTGGCGATGCTCCCAGATTTATGAGAGATCCTCGCTGGCTAGGCCTGAAAGCGGTGAGAGAGAAAAAGGTTTATGGAATGATATATAGATTTAATCCTTATGGTTTTGATTCTGACTCGGTTCCGTTGATTCTGCGCTGGAAAGCTGAACTGGCATATCCAGAGAGGCTTAAGCCAATTCTGCGTGAACTGGCGAGAGATCATTATGAAAAAAACTACGGATACAGACTGAAAGATGACGAAATAGATTGGTTTTTGCGTATGGACGAAAATTTATCTTCAGAAGGATACTCTCGTTTTGTCCGAATAAATCCTAAGCCTGTTGAAAACCAGAAACAATGATCTCAATTCGTTTACTTATCAGTGACTGTTTCTGGATATTGCCATTTGCGGCCATAGGTTTGATATCCATTGCTCTGTATAGTCCTGCTCAGGTGTTTCCCAGGCCACCGGATGTCAAAATCATTATTGATGCAAATGGGAATGAGGTTGCCGTACCTCAACCTTTTCAGGGTATCATACCTGGCCCATATTTATTATATGGCGTTCTTCAAAAGATCCATCGCCCAGGGGCTTTGGTTAATTTTGCTGTTCGTAAGGATTTTTCAGCCAGAAGTGAAAGTTTGATTAACTGGATTTATCCAAGTCTGTTTCTGGAGAGCTTTTCTTACGACATAGAAACGATTTTAGCTAAAGACCTGAGGATATATCTATATTGGTGCCGCTCTGATTTGGATCGTTTCGGCTTGGCATCTCCTGCGGTCTTCTCTTTGAAACCGGACACTGTGTTCATCATGACAGAGATCCTGAACAGTATTGTTGATCATTGATCGTTGATCAAAGCCTGCTGTGTGAATTCTTAATCAATGCGTATAAACAAGAAATGTTTTTGGTTGAGGCCGGTGTCGATATTGAGCTGATCGGAGTCCTGCCTGTTGAGGAGCATCGACTTCGGGCCTTATCAGTGGTCTGCCCAGACGGCGAGTGGACCCGGCTGTGGGTGGGTACGGGTATGAGCGGTGTCAGGATGGGGCTGAATGATATCTCTGCTATATGGAATGGATGGCCCTGGTGCGGGAAAGCGACGCCGAACGAATTTTAGCCATGAATCCCAATTTCATCATATTAAGAGTTGGTACCCCCGATGGTTTCTTAAATGATCCTCGCTGGCAAAGTCTGGAGGCAGTTACACTCCGTAGAGTGTATAGCAATATCATCTGGCTTGACAGCAACGTTTTAGATATTGACACTCAACCATCTGTCTATCGCTGGCTGGCCGAACTAATTTGTCCGGATATTTTGCAGCCGAGGCTTAGGAGGATATTAAGGACCAATTGTCAGAACAGTTATAAATTCCACCTAAATGATTTTGAGATAGATATCCTATTGAGATTGGATATTAATCGCCAATCCAACGGCTTCTTCCGATTTGCCAGGGAGAGCTAAATAAACAACGAGAAGCATTAGATGATCGAACTTACTAAAAACCAATCCTCGCCGGTGACCAGTCTGCTGGCATTTGTGAAAAAGAGATTGGCTACAGCCCGGGATTTTTTCAGACGCCATGAGTGGGCAATGCCTCTTTTACTGGCCATTTCCTTGGCCGGGACGGTGGTCGGTTCGCTTCTCATCGGTGCCTACCCCATGAGCTTTTGGAGAGCCGGTGAGATAACCGTAAACCTGGGGTTACCTTGGGCATTACCCTCAGAGTCGTCTTGGTCGCTTATGGAATTGGCAGTTATTCAGATGATCCGATTGCCAAGGGTTCTTTTGGCCACGTTAGTTGGTATGGCTTTGGGGATGAGTGGAGCCGCTCTTCAGGGCATGATGCGTAACCCCCTGGTGGGACCGGATCTGGTGGGAGTTTCATCAGGAGCGGCTTTGGGTGGAGTTTTCGCCATCATGTTTTATTGGTCTGAGTCGGCGACGGTGGCCTTGGCTTTTCTCGGGGGGTTGTTGGCTTTGGGCGGTACCTATGGCTTGGCTCATCTGGCCCGTAGCTTTGAAGGCATTGGACTGATTCTCTCAGGCATCTTCGTGGGCGCTTTTTGTATTTCAGGGGTATGTTTTGGTCTTTTTTTGGCTGATGATCACCAGATGTCCAGAATCGGCCACTTGGTTATGGGTTACCTCAATGAGGCCACCCCGCAGACCGTCTGGCTGTTGACTGTTCCGACCTTGGTTGGCGGATCGATCCTTATGTTACTGCGCTGGCGGATAAATCTTTTGTCTCTCGGTAATGCTGACGCTTTATCTTTGGGGATCAACGTACGCCTTTTGCGGCTTACCATCATTGCCGTGGTTTCCCTGATTGTCGCCGCTCAGGTTTCAGTCAGCGGTCTCATCGGCTGGGTGGGGTTGGTCGTTCCTCACTGCGCCAGGATGCTGGTTGGCCCTGACCACCGGAAACTGTTACCGGCTTCTGCATTGTTGGGCGGTATGTTCGTGCTGCTTATAGATGATTTCACCCGAGTTGTTCTTCGGACAGATGTAGGCACTGGTACGCTGACTACTCTTATCGGCACTCCGTTCATCTGTTTTTTATTTTGGAAGAAGAAGACCAAAGGCTGGATCAATGATTGAGGCTTATTTTAAAAATATTGTCCCCTTATTCCATAGAACCCAACGTTTTTTGGATCAGCGCAGCTGGGCTTGGCCATGGCTCCTGGCTTTGGTTGTCGTTGTGGCTGTTATGGGCTCTATGTTTGTCGGAGCTTATCCCATGCCGCTGAGGCGGCCGCTGGACATTTTGCTGGATATCATATTGCCGTTCTCCTGGGTCGATTCCCCAGCCTGGGATTTGCGCGAGATCACTGTGGTGACTCTGATCCGACCTCCCCGCATCATGGTTGCCGTTTTTGCCGGCATTACCTTGGGTATGAGCGGTACTGCCCTTCAGGGTATGTATCGTAATCCTCTGGTGGGACCGGACTTGATTGGGGTATCCTCAGGAGCCGCTTTCGGTGGAGCTCTGGCCTATAAGCTGGCACTTCCCACTTTGGGCATAGTCACTCTTGCTTCCATTGGCGGAGTGGGGGCCATGCTCTGCACTTTGTTTCTGGCCAGGATCGTAGGTGGAAAGTCCGATGGACTGCCGCTGATTTTAGCCGGTTTTTTTGTTGGAGCATTTTTTATGGCCTGTGTGGGTCTGATCCTGCACATCGGAGGTGGATACGCTGGACCCAATTTAGTCTATTGGCTTTTGGGTACTTTTCGGGGAGCAGATCCAACCAAGGCCTGGACCATTATATTGACTACCACCGCTGGTGGGATTTTACTTATGGCCTTGCGCTGGCGTCTAAACCTGCTGTCTCTTGGCGATTTGGATGCGAAATCCCTGGGGTTGGACGTGGGAACGTTGCGCTGGATTTTGATCCTGGTCGTCTCAATCATGGTGGCCGTCCAGGTGGCCGTGAGCGGTGTAGTGGGCTGGGTCGGACTAATCATTCCACATTGCGCCCGGATGCTGGTAGGACCTGACCACCGCCGTCTAATGCCGGTTTCAGCCCTATTAGGGTGTCTGTTGGTGCTGGGCCTGGACAATTTGACCAGGACAGTTATATGGAGCGAGATTCCGGTAGGGGTGCTGTCGGGTTTCCTGGGCACTCCTTTTATCTGTTTTCTTTTCTGGAAATGCAGAAGCAGAGGTTGGAGTTAATAATGAAAACAGGCGATTTTTCCTTCAGCGGCTTAGGTCATTCCTATCTGCCGGATAAATGGATTTTCCGTAACTACCAAAGTCAGGTCAGCCGAGGTCAGATTCTGGCTCTCCTTGGTCCCAACGGATGCGGTAAGACGACTTTGTTAAAAATTTTGCTGGGGGCACTTGCCCAGACCGAAGGATCGGTGAGCGTCAATGGACATGTCGCCTTCGTGCCTCAGCTGTTTCAGGTGGCTTTCGATTACTCTGCCCTGGACATGGTCCTGATGGGAAGAGCGAAAAAAGTGGGACTGTTTTCTCAGCCGACATCCGCTGATGAAGAGATGGCTCTAAAAGCTTTGGAGAGAGTTGGTTTGGCGTCTCTGGCCAATAGGCCTTTCCATGAAATGTCAGGGGGTCAGCGGCAATTGGTGATTTTTGCCCGTGCTCTGGTGGCAGAGGCTGACATTCTGATACTGGACGAACCGACATCCGCCTTGGACCTGAAAAATCAAAACGCCATCCTGGAATGGATCGATCGGCTGGCCCGTCGGGAAAATCTGACAGTAATCTTTTCTACCCATCACCCTCATCACGCCTACGCCGTAGCGGATCAAGCTCTTTTGATGCTTGGGGGAAGTGATTACGCTGCCGGGCAGGTGGATGAGGTGTTGATAGAAAGTAACCTTTTTAGGCTCTACAACCTGCCGCTTAAGAAGGTGTCTTTTGAATTCGAAGAGCAGGCCATCGAAACTTTGGTGCCAGTCTTCCGGCCTAAAGAGGACCATCGTATGGCTTAAACAATGTTTCAAGGTTGGCTGAACGAATACGACGTTGGCCATAAACTCTACTTTCTTGAGGCGCAATGATGACAGCGATTTTAAAAAACAAATCTTGGCTGCTGATAATTTCGGCGGCTTTGGCGTTTATCTTTACCCTGACATTGGCAGCGAAGACACCGATTTTGGCTCAAGAAGACAGCGATCAGGACAGACAGTACAGTGATGATGAGACTGTTGAACTCAACCCAGTTCAGGTCCAAGATGCCAAGGAAATGAAAGGCAACGCCGAGGTCGGCTATATGATGGACACAGTTGAATCTCTTGGTCCGTGGGGTGACATACGGGCTCAGGACACACCCTACACTATGATGACTGTATCATCGGAAATGATGGAAAACACAGCCAATGATTCAATTGAAAGGCTCATTAAAGTGCTGCCAGGTGTGTATGACACCGGTGGTGCCGGAGGCGGCCGGCATGATTCGGGAGTTCAGAGAATGTACTCCAGAGGCTTCATTACCAACTACACAGTTGACGGTTTCAAATCTTCCGATTACAGTATTGCCTCTCTGTATAATTATGACAGAGTCGAAATGATATCCGGTTTTGACAGTTTTTTTAGCGGAGTGAGCGATGAAATCGGGGGAACAGTTAATTTCGTTACCAAACGCCCGACAGATTATTTTTTGAATAGGATAACTATCGGCAACTATGGCGGTCAGCAATATTACGTAACCGGCGACTTTGGCGGACCTATTTTGGGCGGCAAATTCGGCTATAGGATAAATTTTCAGTATTCAGACGGCGAAACGGCCATTGATGGCCTAAGAGCAAGATATAAGGGCATCAGCGGAGCATTTGACTGGCATATAACAGATACTCTTCTCCTGCAATTCGATGCCACCTTTAATTCAGACCGGGCAAATGGTGATACAGGCGGCGTTGGGCTTAGCAAGAACTATTATATCAGTCCTCCGAACAGCCATATAGCTTATGGTCAGGACTGGACCTATCGGCAAACTGACACCACCACCTACGGCGTCAATTTAAAATGGAATCCTTTTGATTTCATTGCCTTACGTGCTTCTTATAAATGGCATAAATTTAATCCAACTCATATTCGCGGGGCTGCGGATGACATGAATATGTACTTAAACCCTGACTACGATCCTGCTTATCGGTCTTTTGCCATTCGGGCAGGGAATATGGGCTTGAGATATCTCGAAGGGCTCAATATCTATACTGATCTGATCTTTGACAAGTCATGGATGAAGCACAAAATAGTTCTGGGCTACAGCATTGATTGGAACAAGACATATGCGGCGCCTGCAGAAAATCAACAGTTCTACCTGCCGGACGACCTCTCTTACGCCAACTATATCCCTGTTGGTCAGATCAGAATTCCTAGGCCAACTGCTGAAATTAACGAGCTTCTGAGGCGAACGCACAAAATTTTCACAAAGAGCGGTGAAGGATATACACGCGATATAGTCATCGGAGATAAAATGGATCTGGGAGATCATTGGACTGCTTTTATTGGCTTTAATTATACCAAAGTTTTCTGGCGCAGATATAAGTCAATTCAAGTGCTGAACCCAACCCATCCCAGTGGTACGGAGACCATGCCAATTTATATAGATGAAATTGACTCAGAGAGCAATTATCAGGCAAAGTGGACTCCGACTTATTCGCTCCAATATAAACCGACAAAAAGCGTCACTCTTTACGCCACCTACATTCAGCAGTTGACGCAGCTGTTAGACGAAGTTCCCATTGAAGGGTGGGTAAGTGTTCCCGGAGCAGGCTGGCAAATTTGGCCGTATTCGAATGCCAGATATCAGCCGGCCCCAACCGAAAGCTACTCATACGAGGGGGGCGTCAAGTGGACTTTCAACGACAGTTTTCTGGTTACAGTCGCCTACTACTATTTGAACAAGGTTAATTCCTTCGACTTTAATGACTTTGACGCTAGGACTATTACTTGGTTGACGGATGGACGCCAAATTCATCAGGGCATTGATATGACCTTTTCAGGTAAACTGACAGACCGATTGACCCTGGTGGGCGGTTGGACCTGGATTGACGCCAAAATAAGAGATGCTGCCCCTGAGAGCAAACAGCATGAGGGCATGACTCCTTCCGGCGTGCCAAAATACATAGGTAAATTATATTTTGAATATCAATTCCCATGGGTGGATGGTCTGTTTCTCACCGGCGGCGCCTATTACACCGGAGAACAGCACGCCTCACTTGAGCCTGAAGACGACTGGGTTATGGGTGGGCATACAGTTTATGATGCTGGAGCCAGATATGAAACTGAACTCAAAGGCGTGAAAACCACATTCAATTTTTATGTTCAGAATGTGACTGATAAACGATACTATACCGGCACTGGCGGGAGAATTGGTGCGCCTATTAACTACACGTTTTTTACTTCATTTGAGTTTTAATAATTTCCGCCGGGACTTGTTAAAGTTCCGGCGGCTAATAACTGATCATTCTAATATATAATGGTGTTACATGTCGTCATTAGCGCAAGCCATTTTATATCCGCATCCAGAAATCTTTGAAAAAATAATTCTGAGTGTTGCATTTATTGCTACAATCATAATTCATTTAGCCGTAATATCTGTGATGGTTATGACTAATGACGTTGATGAGTCTTTTAGTTCGTTACCCACGATCAGAGCCGATTTTGCCTATTATGACCCCAAAGGCGGTATCGGCGGGGCCAGTGACAATGACGTGATTATGGAGGAGACTTTTTTGCCTGCTCAGGCTGAAGTTTTGTCCAGGCCAGAGACAGAACCGGAGCCAGAAACTGATGAAACTTCAGCGGTTATAGAAAGCACCTCGCCAAAGGCGGCCCCTAAACCGAAAAATATTCCGGTCAATGAGAATAAAACCAAGGAAAAATCCAAAGACACCCAACAAGCCCAAGCCTTTAGGTCAGGATCAGTGGAAGCTTTTGGTGATTCCCAAACCGCCGGAGGTAATGATGAATCAGGCCGAGGCGGAACAGGAGGAGGTCAGGGTCGCGGGAATCCAAATTTATTGAATGCCTATATGTCCCAAATTCAGCGAAAACTGAGCTTATACAAAAAATATCCACCAGAGGCCAAATCCCAAGGGATGGTAGGTCAGGTGAAGGTCAATTTTACTGTGGACAGACAAGGTCAAGTGATTTCTTCACGGCTGGTTCAAAGTTCTGGATACTCAGCTTTAGACAATGAAGCACTGGCTCTATTGAAGCGAGTTTCCCCCGTACCGGCTATTCCGCCAGAATTGAACCGTAATAACCTTAACATGACCGTCCCGGTCGTCTTTTCTTTAAAATGAGTTGTTCATGCTTTTCAAATATTCCGAATTTTATGTCTGCCCGGTTTACTTGAAATATTTCTGTTATGCCTTCTTTTCAGTGGCTTTGGAGGATATAATGAGTGTGATTATGATTGCCCAATACCAGCAGTCTTCTAATTTAACGCAACAATCTTTAACTGGTTCGAATCCTGCTCCTGAACCATCCGCGCCAGACGAGACTTCATCTTCACTGATGACGGCAGTACCTTTAAGCGCTGAATCCGGTGACTCTGATAACTTTGATGCACCCATAACAGATTCTGAGGTTGCGATTTTATCCGGAGGTAATCTGTCTTTACCTGCCAGCCAGACCTCAGCTGACGGGCCAGCCGCTCTTAATAACATCACCTCGGAAGATCCCAAGTTACCTCCAGATACTTTAACAGACTCGGGAGGGACTCAGGCCTCGCCAATGAAAACAGATATTGTTCAGCCCATGGGCAGTCTGGCCGACAAGTCCGGCCTGGTTCAAACACCTCAGAGCCTGTCGGCTGAAGGCGTTCAGACTTTGACTTCTGCTGTTGGAATATCTTCTCCACCTATTAGTGAAATGTCGATTAAGGACATGTTTTTGGGTGCCGATCCTATAGTTCAGGGAGTAATGATAATTCTATTATTGGCTTCAATGGCCACCTGGATGGTAATCTTAGAAAAATTGTTCATTTTGAACCGGGCTTTTAGGTCAATGAACCGCTTTAAACAGGCGGCCATTGATCTGCAAAGTGAAATTAATCTGGAAGACATTCCTCCGATGACCCGTTCAATAGTCAAGAGCGGAATGGTTGAAAGTACCGACTCGGTGGGCAGAGAGTGCCGGGCTGATTTCCGGGAACGCGTGGAAAAAGCCATGAAGACTGTTTTGTCTACCATAATGCGCCGCCTGGGCCGTCGGTCATTGATTTTGGCAACCATCGGATCGGTCAGCCCATTTGTTGGATTATTCGGAACGGTTTGGGGTATTATGCACAGCTTTATTGGAATTGCCGCATCAGGCGAAACTACTTTAGCTGTCGTAGCGCCCGGTATTGCCGAGGCTTTGTTTGCTACAGCCATGGGATTAGTTGCGGCCATACCGGCGGTTATCGGTTACAATAAAATCACCAGTTCCATTAAAGAGATAACTTTGGAGGGCGTGACTGCTCTGAGTTTGGTTGGCAACCACTTGGCTCGGCTTCACTATGGTAATCTAGAAGACATAGAAAAAGAGGCGAATCAGCATGGATAATGATCTTCTTTTGGGAGCTGATGATTTGTTACCTATGTCGGATATCAACGTCACACCCTTTATTGATATAATGCTGGTATTACTTATCATTTTTATGGTGACTGCACCTTTGATGCTGGGTGGGGTTCAAGTCAACCTGCCGAAAAGTAGCGGTGAGAATATGTCAAAACCAGAAAGCCCCGTCATAGTTACTTTGGATGCACATCACCGAATCTATGTTGATAAAGAGGATATTACCGAACGTAATCGCCATTATTACTTTCAGACTTTGGCTAAAGCTTCCACCAGCGGCGAAGCTCATGTACGAGTCGATATTGAGGTCAAATACGGTGAAATGATGGATTTAATGGCTGAACTGGGCAAAGCCGGATTTGCCAGAGTTACATTGGTTACGGACGTTAAACCGCAGTCGACTTCCGGGACAGCCGATCAGTGAAGTCAAGTTAATCCGCCGCCGAACCGGTGACTTCTGAGTCTGAATGTTAGTTGGATCCGTTCGCCAATAACTGGCCTTTTTTTAGTAAAACAATGACAGATAAAGTCTTTAAAAATTAAAAGGCTTTTTCTCTTTTTTACGTTCGTTGATAGGTTTGGCGGAAGTAAATATATTCTCCAACCGGTGAACTTTCATCCTAAACCATTGTTTCGTTCTCATCTGAGCTTCCTGTCAAACAGAATAATGTTTGACAGAGTCAACTTTAGGCCGGTAATGTTCCCAAAATCAAAGTCAATTATAGAACGCTATGAATAATGTTTCAATCATAATTCTATTCCGGAAGAAGGTGGCTGGAGAGTTTTTCTGGCTCTTGCCTTTTACCGCCATGGTCTTTCTCTCCATGGTCCTTCTAAGGTCCGCTCCCGAGTTTCCCCAGCCTGATCCAAGGCAAATTCGTATAATTTTGGACGTCGAAGAGAATGAGACCCCCGTACCGGAGCCTTTCCTGGGAGTGGTCGGCGGATTAGATTTTTTGCAAAAAACTCATGCTTCCGATATGCTGGCTAAGATTGGCGGTCCGAAAAATCGGCCCAGATACGGTGATGGTGAATTAATCTTCTGGTTTTACCCGTTGTTGGTCCGTGACCCCAAAATGTGGGATTTTCCAACCGACCTGGAATCTGTTTTGGCCCATGATCGGGGCTATGTATATTTTGACCTGGACTTGAAGCGTTTTGGACTATATGCCGTGACCTGCAGTCCTCGGATTACGGTGCCCGACCCGGACGATTATATTTCCAGACAGACCCTTTGTCTCAACAGACTTATCAATAAACCGGATCAAGGCCGGACCTTTATGTCCGGCTATCATCTGAATATATCCAATCTTCTTGGAGAACTCCGACTGGAAACTGAGGTTCAACGACCCCGTGTTGTGACTTTGGTTTATTCCCACGATGATTGGACACGTCTTTGGGGTGGTCACGACTTGGACCAACGACTGGGTTTCAGGAACGCAGCCGACGGCCTTATGGCCCTTGGTAGAGGCTCGGAGGCGGAAAGAATTTTGGCCATGGATCCAGACATGATCATTTTATACGTGGGCGACGCCCTGCGTTTTATGCAGGACCCGCGCTGGCGCGGGCTTAGGGCTGTTCAGGAAAAAAAAGTCTACGGAAGTATAGGGAGGCTTCACCATTATACCTTTGATTTGGACACAGTACCTTTGTGGTTTCGCTGGCTGGCCGAGTTGGCCTATCCAGACCGTCTTGAACCAAAATTACGGACCCTTATTCGTGAGCACTATGAAAATAACTATGGCTATCGCTTTAAAGATGAAGAACTGGATTGGCTCTTGAGGCTTGATGAAAATCGTTTTTCGGTCAATTACGATCGTTTTGACCGAAATTTGTATTATATTAAGTAAAACAGGACATAATGTTTCTTTTTTACCGATTTTTTAGAGAATTTATTTGGCTGTGCCCTTTTGCGGCTGTTGGTTTTCTGGCTCTGACCCTTTTCCGGCCTGCACCGGTTTTTCCGAAACCTGTTCAATTCAGAATTATTACCGATGCGATGGGTGAAAAGGTGTTCATTCCTCAGCCTTTCCAAGGTTTCATCCCAGGCTGGTATCTTTTTGACGTACTCCAAAAAACTCACAGACCTGAAGCTTTGGCCAAAGTCGGTTCAAGCCGCAGTTGGCCGACCGAAAGACTAGGTTTTATCTACTATATTTACCCTGGCCTTAATCCAGGGGCTTTTCCCAATGATCTGGAATCAATTTTGGCTAATGACCGAGGCTACGTCTATCTGGCTCACTCGGAGGTCAGACGCTTCGGTCTGGCCGCTCCGTCCCTCATGCCCGTCGGTAGATCCTTGGGTGCGGATGATCCCATGTTCTCTATGACCAGGGTTCTGAACGATATAGCTGATCAGTCCGGGCAGGGGGAAATAATTATTGAGCTTTTCAAAAGGGAGATGTCCTGGGTGGAGTCCGGGGTGGAAATTGAGCTGACAGGAGTCTTGCCTCCTGCGAAGAGACGGCCTCGGGCTCTGTCTATGGTATGTCCTGACGGCGATTGGACCCGTCTTTGGGGTTCTGGAATGGCCGATTCAAGACTAGGCCTCATTGATATCTCTTCCGGATTGGTTGCAACCGGCAGGGAAAGTGACGTTGAGCGTATTTTGTCCATGAATCCCGATTTGATTATTTTAAGAGTTGGCACGGCCGAAGTTTTTTTAAACGATCCACGCTGGCAAGGACTTGAAGCGGTAAGGCGCCGACGGGTCTATACAAATATCACTGATTTAAACGGCTACACTTATGATCTGGACAATATCCCCGGAGCTTACCGCTGGCTGGCCGAGCTAGTTTACCCTGATCTGCTGCAGCCCAGACTCCGCCATATTTTGCGGTCTCATTATCTGAACAGCTACCAATTTTACCTCAATGATTTTTACCTGGATTTCCTTCTGCAGTTGGATCTTAACAGCGGGTCCAGCGGCTACTCCCGCTTTGAGCGTCTGAGTGGATAGGGAAAAGAAGCCATATCAGAGGTCCAAGTTTTTCAAAAACCGGCCCTGTCCGCTGTGTACCTGAAGACTTTATTCCAGAACAATTTTCCGTCTTTCATGGGATTCAGCCGCCGTCATCAGTGGTTCATGTCAGTATTGCTTACACCGGCCCCAGCAGGGATCGTGGCAAGTTCATTGTTCATCAGTCCTGTCCAATGAGCTTTTGTCGGGCCGGGGACATCACCATAATTATTCTTCTGCCTGGGTTTGATTTTAAGAAACATCCTGGCAGTTTACGTAACTGGCCGAGATTCAAATGTTCCGTTTGCCATTGGTTCTTCCGGCTTCTGTTGTGGATATGGCCTCGGTTTAAGCGAGTCCGATCTTGATGGCCTGATGCACAGTCCCCTGATTAGACCAGGTTTGGTAGGTGCTTCCTCCTGGCGGCTTTGGAGTGAGTTCTTGCCATCATGTTTTTTGGACCTGAGCTGTCGTTTTGTTTTGGCTTTTTGAGGTGAACTCTCTTACTGGCGAAGCTGGCCGGAAGCGTTGAAAAGTATAGGTTTAATTCTTTCTGTAATCTTCGTTTGCGTCTTTTGTGTGTCCGGAGTTTGCCTGGGGCTTTTCTCTGGCTGACAACCACCGCACAGACCATATTTTCCTCTGGATTATGGGCTAACTTAATAAGTGTAATCCAGAGGCTGTAGGCTTCTGATCGCACTGACAACTATCGACAGCTCGGCCCAGATGCTTTTGGGCAGGCGGCTGAATCTTCTGCCTCTGAGCGAACAGGACGCTCAGTCTCTTGGGCTGAACGTCTTGTACTCAATTTGCTATTGATTCTGACTGTCTCCGTCATGGTGGCGGTTAAGGAAGCTATCCGCCTGCGGTGGCTGGGTGGGAATGATCATTCCTCATTGCCAGGAATGTTGGTCTGACCTGCCAACCTCCGTCTGATGTCGGTTTTCGGTTTTACTGGGGGGCTGTTCACGCTGGGGCTGCTGAATAATTTGACAAGATCGGTGGTGTGGAGGGAGATTGCTGTAGGGTTCCTGTCCGGTTTTTTGGGCACACTCTTTTACTGTTTTATTTCTGAAAAACCATAGCTTAGGGTCAGAGCGAATAATGAGTATGGACGATTTCTCTTTCATAGGCTTAAGATCGCGCCTGTTGCCGGAAAGTTGGATCTTCTGAAACAACCAAGGTCAGGTTCTGGCTCTTCTGGATTTAAACAGCTTGGGTTAGACAACCATTTCTAATCTCCTGCTGGGAGTTCTCCAGCCTCAGACCTATTAGTTCAAAACAATCGAAGGTGACGCCTTTGTGCCTCAGATTCCCAGGCCGCCTTTAGTTTTCGGGCCATGGATATGTTTAATGGGTCGGACCAGAAACATTGTTCTTTTCTCCCAGCCTTCCAAACAGGACGAAAAATTGGCCCTGAAGGCTCTTGACAGGTTGAGTATAGTCAATCAATCAAACCATACTCGGAACTGTCCGGCGGCTAAAGGTAAATGGTCTTTTTGCACGGGCTCTGGTCTAGGAAACTAAAATCTTGATCTTTGACGAACCGGCCCCGGCTCTTGATCTGGGCACCCAGTTCTGGCTATGAATCAGACTCTGGATTTACGCCGCCGGGAAGGACTGACGGTCATATTCACCGCTCACATTCGCCAGCAGGCTTTGGCGGTGGCCGATGAAGTCCTCTTGTTGACTAAGTCCGGACCGGCCGAGACAGTTTTACCCGATGAAAATCTGACCAATATATACGGCACCGAGGTTAAACTGGTCGAGTTTGAACATGGCGGGAGAAAGGCAGTCGCCGTAGTCACCGTGTTTTGACAACCGCAAGTTTAAGCTCGAATAGCCTGCTGCCTGGGTCTAATTTCTTTTGGTGACGAGCATTAACGAAAAATAAGCGGGTTTATCGGTCAGTTCCCGGTTCAGGCCGTCAATAACTGTTTCACCGGCCAGATCCAGCTGGGAACAGAGGGCTGTTTTGGCAGCCAGATTTTTCTTTTTCAGCAGATCGATAATCTCATCCCGTCCTCGGTACATTTTCATTATAACCACATTGTCGCTATGGTCCAAAAGGGTCTCGAATTTTGCCGGATCACCGCCGCCGGAGACAATGGACAAAGATTCCTTTGTCATTACCAGAGGACGGTTTAGGCGGGCCGCCGCCTGCTGGTAAGAGGTGATACCAGGGATACTTATGACAGGCGCTTGGGGGACTATTTCTGACAGGACCGGCAGTAGGTAAGCGTAGGTGCTGTAGGTCAGACAGTCGCCTAAAGTCAAAAAGGCTGCCGACCGGCCGGTCAGCAGAACGTTTTTGATAACTTCGGCGTTTTTCCTCCAGGCGGCTTTAAGAAGGGATTCGTCTTCGGTCATGGGAAAAGGTAGGTTCTGAAGCTCGACTCCGGACTTTAAGTACCTGACCCCGATTTGGCGGGCCAAGGAATATTCATTGGTTGAAGAAGAGGCCGTAAAGACCAGATCGACCTGGTTTAAAATCTTGACTGCTTTGACTGTGATAAGATCCGGGTCTCCTGGGCCGACCCCTAAGCCATAAAAAGTACCGATTTTGGACATGAGAATTCCTGACGATTTGGCCGACCAGGGCTGAAGCCCAGATCTTACCGGCTGAAAAAAATCAACAGAAGAGTTTAACATTATTAGACCAAAAAGCAAGACTGCCTTAAAAATTTAAAAATATGAAAATAACAGCAATTCTAATCTACCAGGGATGTTTCAGACTTACTCCTTTTTTCCCAGCTTTATCGGCAGCGTATTTATCCCAAAACAGACAGGCTATATGTCCAAAGATAACCTAAAAATTTGACCAATCAAGTCCTCTGGATATTTTTGACGGAAAATATTGTTCAAGGATCTTTAGACTTATTTGCATGTCAAAAATTTATTTTCATTACTAAAATTGTTGTGTTATATAAAAATTTAAATTTAAATAATTATAAAGCTGAATTAAGACCTCAAAAATTTAAATCTTACTGACTCTGTCCGACAAAATTAATGGGAGCGGCAAAAATTGATGCCCTCGCAAAAAACCCTTTTTCTGGACGTCGAATTAAAAAAAGGTAATATAGTTATAAATGCATTTTTCTAAAAAAGGACTTTTTGCGAGGACGTCAAAATTATAAGTATTCTGTTTTTGACCCTAAGTCAAATCTAAATGTTGTCGATTGAAGGAGACCGTCCGCCTGGGCTGACTTTATAAAAGTAGATACCAGGCTCAAGAAACTGGACGGTAGAGTCCGGGCGAAAATCCGGAAATGCATCTGGAAGCAGTTGAAGAGAGTGAAGACCAGAAAAATGAATCGGCTAAAACCTGGAATACACTGGCAGCAGCGTGGTTGTGGGCTAACCCGAAGGGGTACTGGCGGACGGGGCTCATAGCCGAATTCTCTCCATGTCGATGACTAATGATTACTGATTGGGGAACCGAATAGGTGTTTATCCCGCTTAAGCTTTTCGAGTAGTTGTTAAGCCGGACCTGAAGGTCTGTGTGTGTTTAGCGAACCGTCGTCTGATGCCGAATGGTACGTCAGGCGGTGTTATTTTGATTTTTTTTAGAGTCCTTCTGGTAAAAGTATTATAAGAAAATAGTCGGGATAATAAAAAGTGATTTGACGCATAACGGATGAGAGCATTATCGTTATTTACATTAATAGGCACTATTAAAATATAATTAAAATTAATTATAGAGTAAAAAATTGATTTTATATTAGCACGTCCAATTATGAATACAATTTATTATCCCGATAAACTCTTTAAAGTTTAACGTTACTTTATGTCAGCAGTTTCAGGCGGGGGAGTCCGAAAGTCGGTAAAAGCGGTGCGGAAGTGGCAGGTGAGAGCTTGCCATCAACCAGATTAGTTTGGATTATTTCGATTTTGAGTAGGACTCCCAATCGCTCCTTGTGGTGTGGTGCGGTTCTCGCGATGGTGTAGGCTTGCGCTTACATCCGGTTGGCAGTCAGAGTCCCCTGCTCGCCGCCTGTTTGTTACGTGAGCCGTTGTTCTGCGTACTCGGCACTGGCGCTTTCAAGCGCTTTGAAATCGCAGCAGTTTCTGACTATCAACTCGTCTTTTTTGACGGTTGCCGCATGGTATGCAAAATTCGCTTTGCTGCAAATAGAGTCCTTTTGTCTGCGGCAATACCGCAGTTCCATATTGAGCAAAGTTCTGTATGGTTTGTTCGGCTCATTGGCAATGCGTTTGACGGACAGCACTCCTTGAGGTACGGGAATCATAAACGAAAAGCGTATGCTACTGATCGGTCTTCCCCAGCTGTCTTTGATGTTGGTGCGCTGCGGGGTTTTGAAAGACGAGATGGGCGCAAAGTAATCGCGCCAGCTCACAGACAGAACAATGCCGCACAGGAACTTATCATGGGTGCCGAGTGCAGAATAGTCGACCATTGGCACACGTCCGCAAAATTTCCTTAAATGCGCTATGAAGTTTATGTCTCAACTGAGAAAAAGTTAAGCTTCTTGTCCATCTGGCTTTTGAAAAGAAAGAGGGGCGGACAAGCCGCCACCCAATTATCATTCGCGTTTGCGGTGGTGAAGCGCCCGAATTACCAATGTCAAATTGGGACCAACAGAAGGTATACACAAGGCTGGGGAAGAACACAACAAGATTACAAGATTTTTTATGGTGCCTACGACAGTCTTTATTTCTTCTCCGGCAGGAAAAAACAGGTTGGCCGTAACACAGATGCGGTCTTGGGCCGGACCATAACCATCCAATTGCTGCTTACGGCCTAAAATAAGATAAAAGCCCTTAAAAGAGCTGTTTTAGCTGGAGTTCCTAGGCTTGACGGCCTCGTCGCAAAAAGCCCATTTTTAGAAAATTAGATTTATAACTAATTGATATCATTACATTTTCTAGCTCAACTTCTGAAAACAGGGAGTTTTTGCGAAGGCATCAGCCGATGGTCTTTATCCTGTATTGGAGTTAAATCTATGTTAATTCAACAATTTAAGTGCTATTTAATCGTTAAATATATATTTTTTAGTTAATATTATCTATTTTAATTTATTTAAAACTTGATATATTATTTGATTTAATTAAATCTATTTAATCTTGAGAGCAATAAAAAATTAAATCATTATAAATATATGGTTTATAATGTATATAACTACATAGTTGAAATTTTTAATACAAATAATAAAAACGTTTAAATAGTAGTTTATTGGCTTTACAAATATTATTTATTATGTTATAATCAATAATATTATAATGTAGCAATATTTGTATAATATTATTAAAATTAATTAGATTAATACTATTATATCAGTCTTTATTAAATATATATTTTAACTAATATAATTTATATGAAAAAATTTTAAATCATAATAATATTTATCATAATCATCTTTAGAAGTAGTATTATTTCTATAGGCATAAAAAATATTAATAGAGCAATAATAAATAAAATAATAAATTTTTTATTTGTATTTATCGCTTTTTAGTATCTATTTTATGATTAAATATATTTAATATTAATATTTACAGTTTAAAATTATATTTATGTCTAATTTAGATTTTTAGTCTATGCTGATGGCTTCGCAAATACCACCTGTTTTCATGAGTCGAGTTTAAAAAATATAATGATATCAATTAGTTATAAATATAATTTTCTGCAAAATGGGTTTTTGCGAGGCCGTCCATGTTCGCTGCTGCTTTTCAAAATCCCAACATTAAATTGACTTGATAAGCTCCTCGAAAGAAGGAAGGTAAAAATATTACAACTAAGAATTATATGGCCTTAGTGATTTTTTGAAGCCACAGGCAACCGATTGGCCTTAAAGTCAGGGTTTTATCCAGGAGCAATTAGTTTTAATTTATTTGGTCCAGGGGACTTTCCTGACCTCGGAAAAGACCTTTAATCCAGTCCCTGGCCCGGACGTATTTATGGCGAAAGCCGTGGTCAATGACTTTTTCGGCCCCTAAAGTTTCACATAAAAAACGTTCATGGGTTTTATGGGCCAGCCGGAAAGCAAAGACGGCTTTAGATTTTTCTTTTTCAGAATATACAGCCAGAACAGGCCACAAAAGACCTTCACCCAGAAAATAAGGCCCAGGTACTTGGACCTGCTTTTTGAATATTAAAAAGGGCCGGTAACGGAAGAGTAAAGTCCCGTTTTCATACAGGAGATAGCCTGCGCTTCTTTTGGGGATCTTCAGATTTTTTTTAGCCAGAGGTCCTGCAAAAGCCGGGATGAGCCCCTGAACCGGTTTACGCCTCCAGCGCCGGAATATCAGATCAAAAGAAAACAAAAGGCCCCAGACGGTCAGCTTAAATGACCAGCGGAAAACAATTAGGCTAAAGATGATAATAATTACGGCCCCGATGAGGCCTAAGACCGGATGAATAGCGTTTAAGCCCAGCAGGCCTCCCAAAAGAACGAGCCGGAAACCTTTGAGCAGCGGAGCCGCCAGAGCCGGAGCCAGCAGACATAATATATTAATCGTATTGGATACACACCAGACAACAATGTAAATTAAAGCTCCGGCTGTTGTGGCCAAAATACCGCCCTCAGTATTGGCCGCTAAATCAGGGATATCTGCGGCCAGAGCAGTTGAGGCGACCAACGGGAAAATTAGACTGCCCAGACTTTCCAGAGCCGGACCGACTTTATTCCACAGAAAGGGGACAGAAGCTATTAAACCCAGAAGACCCCAGAGAGCCATCATTGATTCCTCAACTGCGGCTAGGGGTTTTTGGACAGCCGAGGATGGCACAAAATCTTTGACCAAAAATATTGCTAATATTATGCCGACTACGGTCAAAAAAATCGGCGAGGCAAACCAGGGACTGTAGTCATCTTCATTCTTGGTAATTCGGTGGTAAACACCAGTCCCGAACATGACCAGAGCCGGGGAGATGGCCTGGCCGGTCAGAGTGCTGACCTGATCGGAAAGGCGGTCGAAACCGACCAGATCCCGGACCCTGGATCCGGATGTTTGCTCATCCGCTCCTAAGAAAGCTGAGAAAACCAGAAGACCTGAAAACATAACGGTCAGGGCTAATATATAGATTTTGCTGATTTTGGCCATCACTGCTCCAAAAATTTTTCAGGTTCCGATTCCGGCCGGACTGCTGCCCTCTGCTTTGGCAGCCCGGAAAAAGTCCCGGAAATACAAAAAACCTGACCAGTAGGTAATGGCCAGAGCCACATAGAGCATGACCGTCCCGACGGTCATAGTGTCGGTCCAGATGAGTTCCCCGCTCCACAGAAGGCAAAAGAGGGCGATATTCTGGGCCAGGGTTTTCTGTTTGCCCTGGGCCGAAGCGGCTATAACCAGATTTTTTTCCACCGCAATGGCCCTTAGACCGGTTACGGCTATTTCCCGGGCGACAATAAGAAAAGCTACCCAGGCGGGAAGACGGTTTAAAGGGATGAGCATAATTAAAGCTGAGGACACCAAAAGCTTATCAGCCAAAGGATCTAAAAAACGGCCGAGATTACTTTCATGGCCGTAAGCCCTGGCCAGATGACCGTCTAAAAGATCGCTTAAAGCCGCCACCAGATAGACAAGAGCCACAAAGGCATTAAGGTACTGGCTCGGATCATGGCCGCATACACTTAATGCGACAGTTATGATCGGAATAGCCAGAAGCCGGGTCAGGGTAATGACATTGGGCAGAGCCGGCCAGGTTATGATGTTTCTTAAGCAGAGTTTCACTTTTTTAGTCCGTCAGTGGTCAGAGAAATTGGGGTCAGGGCCTTAATAGGGGCAGGAGACTGAATGGACAGAAGCTCTTCGGCGGTAAATACAGTCTGGAAAAGTTCCTGGTTTTTCAGAACAGTTCGAACGTAGTTTCTCGTTTCCGAAATATTGGGGATCGCCATGTTCTTAGCTACCCGTTCGGGTCCGGAATTATAGGCAGCCACAGCCAGAGTCAGATTGCCTTTGAAACGGTCCAGCATCATCCGGATATATTTTGTGCCGCCCATGATGTTCTGCTCTGGGTCAAAACTGTCTTTAATGCCCACTAATGCGGCTGTTTTGGGCATGAGCTGCATCAACCCCCGGGCTCCGGCCCAGGATACGGCTTTGGGATCAAAGGCCGATTCGGCTTTAATGATTGCCGTAATCAGAATCGGATTAACTTTATATGTTTTGGCAGCCTTTAAAATAAAAGGCTTTAATTTATCAACATTTAAACGCCGGTAAGGGGCAGACCCTCTGGATATGGTTATCTGAACCGTAAAGAGACGGTACCGGGGATCGACCGGAGCGTCGGTCATGTAAGTCACGCCTTTTTCGTCAGTGAACTTATAAAAGGAAAACTCCTTGATTAGAACTCCGGGTACTGTACTGCGGCCGGCTTTGACTTCTTGAACCTTAGGCGCTTTTGGAGGAGCCGACGGTTTGGGAGGGGGCGGCGGAGGGGGAGCGAAAAAAGAGGCTGTCCTGGTTTCCTCATTGCCAGAGGCGTCGGAATTCGGAACTGGGGGATTATCCGGCTGCCAGTAAGGCTGCTCAGGGCTTATTATCTCAGGCGGGCCAGGCGCGGTTTTAGCCAGGCGGTTAGTGATCCAGTAAGGCAGAGGTTCGGCGGTTCCCGTTGATCGGTTATCCGGCCCTTTAGCGGGTCCATTTTTCGGACCCGGACTGGGGGACGGGCTGTCATCTCTATTGGTCAAATCAACCTGTTCCGAGGGGGAAAAATCTAATAGCTGGGCTCTTATATCTCCGCCCAGGATTAAAATAAGACCCAGAAACAGCCCAGGGGCTAAAACAGCCGGAATTATCCTGGATATCATTGAAGCTGAGACCTTTTTGCCAGCCAGGTATCCCTGTTAGCCTGGGAAAGAAAATATAGGGTCTGGCCATCGGTGGTCAGAGTGAAGGCCTTGTCTTTGGCGAAATAGACTCCGGACAGGGCATCCCGGACCAGTTCCCTGGTATCATCAGAGTTATGCGGCTGGACTTTTGGCCGGAACAGATCCCGGCCGACCCAAATTATAAGATAAAAAAGAACAAAAAATAAAATGATTCGTAGAATTATGGCCATAGATAATCCAAGAAAATCTGACCCTAGGGTGATTTACTGTACGGTTAAGCGTCTTATGGACGGCCCGGGGAGCAGTTTAGCCAGCATTTGAGAAACCGTCAGTTTAGTAACAGGGTGGACCCAGTTAGGGGCGATTTCATTTAACGGTTCCAGAACAAAGGCCCTCTCCGCAAGCCGTGGATGGGGCAGGCTCAGTTCAGGAACTTCCATAATTTCCTGGTCCAGGAACAAGAGATCAAGATCTATTACTCGCGGTCCCCAGCGCACTTCCCGGATCCTGCCCAGCCTTTTTTCCACATCCATCAAAAAAGCCAGAAGATCTAAAGGTCCCAGAGTCGTCTGATATAAAACCGCTTGATTATGGTACCAGTTTTGGCCAGAAGGTCCGCCGACCGGTTCGGTCAGATAGATGCCGGAAGCCTTAGTCTGCTCAAAACCCGGAATTGAGGCCAGAAATTCCCTGGCTTTTCTGAGTTGCTCCGGTGGATCTTCCAAATTGGCCCCAAAGGCCACGGCTGCCATATTCTTCATAGTATTCGGTGCTTATAGCCTTAAAGAGCTTCCGGACTGCGATTTTAATAGATTTTAGCAAAAAAGGAGACTGAAAAAAAGCCTGAGCTTCAGAGTCATATGGTTCGTAACCTTAGCCGGAGCCGCTTTTTGGGATAATTAGATAAAAAATTATATTGTTAGTCAGAAAATATATAAACTAGAGAGGTCTGTTTTTAGTTCATCGCATTTAATAAAATTCATTATACTGATTTCAGAGAATTTAACAAGTCTTATTAACGCGTCAGTCCGGGTAAGGGGGTGGTCGACCGGTTTGGATTAGGGCCGATTATTTTTCTAAAGATATTTCAAGAAAAATTTTCTAATATCTAAATTATTTATATAGTAATAAGTAGTTAATATAGGCATTTATAAACTATAAATATATAAATATATAATAAGCAATCGGTCAGCCGCTCAAATTCCCTTGACCTCCCTCAAACAAACAGATATAATTCTGTCAATTAAGTCATGAGATTAAAGGCCCAAAGGGCCAATGGGAGCAAATTTTTTTTGGTTTTTTCTGGTCGGGAAGTTTCAGCTTTTAGGTCAGAGTGTTTTTCAGAGGTTGTGAGTTATGGTCAGTGTGGCCCTTGACATCTCCTTATTTGTCCAGATCCTTAATTTTCTTGTTTTGATGTTCGTTTTGAATTTGTTTCTCTACAAGCCCCTGCGCAAGATTCTTCAGGAGAGGGAATCTTTATTTGAAAGTTTCCGCCACCTGTCAGATGTAGCCAAAAAGCAGTTGGAAGACGGAGAAGCCGAAAAAGCTCGCCGCCGTTCGGAGATTCTGATGGAAGGCGTCCAGACCATGAACAGCCTTAAGGAGGCTGGTCAGGAGAGAGAGCGGGTTATTTTAGCCAATGCTCAGGAAGAATCAGGTCGGCGCCTGGAGGGAGCCCGCCAGACACTGAGGCAGGAAACGGCTGAAGCCCGGCAGATTTTAGAGCAGGAAGCCCGGAAACTGGCCTCAGATATGGCCGGTCAGCTTCTGGGTAGACAACTATAGTTTCTTTGTAGTAAAAGACTGACTTTCTGTTGGAAGTTTTTTAGTCACTTGGCCTTTTGGCCCTTTTCGGGTTTTTTGCTTTATTTTACAATAGGCGGGGCTCGATTCGGCCTTAATATTCACCGGCTTTGGAAAGACTGTTCAATCACCCCAGCTAAAGCAGGGGCAGGCAAGAGACCTTGATTGACCAGAGGCAGCGGTAACCTGTCTGCTACGTTTTCCGCAGGTTTAGAACTGCGGCTGAGTGCTTCTGAAGCTCCGGCAGCTTGAAGTTTCGGTCGCCGGCTGGCAAATGGTGGTTTAAGCCGGGCCGTGACTTTGCGCTGACGCAAAACATTCCAGGAAATGAGGTCCATTGGGGCCAGTAGTTCAGCCCATATTTAGGGTATGAATTATAGGATTCGTATTACTGCTGCCTGATTCAGAGAGCGGACGGATACGGATACTGAGGTTTAATTTAAAATAAACTTAAGGAGGCGGCGTTTCCTCCTCGGCCTTTCGGCCGGGGTTTCTGCGCCGAAGAGCGGTTGAAAAAATTTCCGGTCTTTCTTCTGACAATAACAATCATAGGTCTTTCCGCTGGTCCAGCTCTGGCTGAGGGCGAAGGATACAGGCCGGAGCAGTGGCGGGACTTTTTATACAGGGTCTTAAATTTTGCGGTCTTTTTCGGGATTTTATTCTTTCTGCTCCGTAAGCCGGTGGCCGAGTTTTTCCGTAACCGGCGGGATGGCATTGCCCGGAATTTGGAATATCTGGAGACTCAGGCGAAAAACCTGGAAGAACAGAATGCGGTCTTAAGGCGGCAGTTATCGGAACTTACCTCAGAAAAAGAGTCCATTCTGGCCCAGTATGAGCGGGACGGCAGCCGGGAAAGAGACCGGATCATAGCCGAGGCCCAGAAGACGGCTGAACAGATTATCCAGAAGACCGAGGCGGCTATGGCTCAGGAACTGGTTATGGCCCGTCGGAATTTGGCCGCCGAGACCGGAGCTTTAGCCGGTTCTTTAGCTGAAGAGCTGGTTAAGAAAAATATTCGCCCGGACGATCAGTCTCGGCTCGTTCATGAGTTTATGGAACAGGTTATCCGCCTGCCTTCCCGGCAGTAAGCATAAGGGGCTAAAGACTAATGCAGGATGTTTTGGCCAAAAGATATGCCCAGGCTCTTTTTTCGATTGGCTTAGAAGACGGTTTTTATAAGGGCTACGGTGAGGAACTTAAAGACTTTTGGGAAAGTTTGGAAGATTCCGGACCAGCAGGGGATGTTTTATCTTCCCTGGCATACCCTAAGGAACTGAGGAACAGGGCTGTGGACGCCGTTATAGCCGCAGCTAAACTGGCCCCCATGGTCCAGAATTTTCTGCGCCTTTTGCACGAAAAAGGCCGCTTTAATCTTCTGGGTTCTGTGGCTGCGGCTTATCAGGGTCTGGTAGACCGGAAAGAGGGTTTAATCCGGGGCACTCTGACAGCGGCCTCAACCGTAGACGAAAGCCAGCTGGCGGCTTTAAAGTCAGCGTTAAGCACCTTTATCGGCCAGTCTGTAGAACTGTCGGTCAAAGAAGATCCCGGCCTGATCGGCGGGGTGGTGGCTAAGTTAGGCGATCTGGTGGTGGACGGCAGTTTGAAAACCAAACTGGCCAGGATGAGCCGCCTTTTAGGCACAGCCTGAAATCGGGTTTTTGGGCAGTGACGCAATAAGACCGCGAAATTATTTGGCGGGTATTAATAAAAGTGTTAGGGGACTTTTAAGGAGTAGAAGGCAATGGCCATCAGAGCGGAAGAAATCAGTGAAATCATAAAATCACAAATCAAGGACTTCGGTCAGCAGATTGAACTGGCTGAGACCGGGACAGTCCTTTCGGTTGGTGACGGCGTGGCCCTGGTTTACGGGGTGGAAAAGGCCATGGCCATGGAGCTTTTGGAGTTCCCTGGCGGCATTTTAGGCATGGTCTTAAACCTGGAAACTGACCATGTGGGTGTGGCCGTTCTGGGTGATGTGGCTCACATTAAAGAAGGTGATGTGGTTAAAAGAACAGGCCGTATTGCCCAGGTGCCGGTGGGCGACGCTCTTCTGGGCAGGGTCGTGGACTCGGTCGGCCAGCCTTTAGACGGCAAAGGCCCCATAGAGGCCACGGATTTTTCCAGAATTGAGGTGGTGGCGCCGGGTATCATCAGCCGCAAAGGCGTTCATGAGCCGATGTATACCGGCATTAAGGCCATTGATGCCATGACTCCCATCGGCCGGGGTCAGCGGGAACTGATTATCGGTGACCGCCAGATCGGCAAAACCGCCATCTGCGTGGATGCCATCATTAACCAAAAAGGCCAGGATGTAATCTGTATCTACGTGGCCATCGGCCAGAAGAAATCGACTGTGGCTCAGGTGGTCGATAATCTGGAAAAACACGGGGCTTTGGACTACACCGTCATCGTGGCCGCTAACGCCTCCGATCCGGCTCCTCTTCAGTATATAGCTCCCTACGCCGGGGCCTCCATGGGTGAGTATTACCGCGACCGGGGCCGTCATGCTCTGATTATTTACGACGATCTCTCCAAACAGGCTGTGGCGTACCGGGAAGTGTCCCTGCTGCTTCGCCGTCCGCCGGGCCGGGAAGCTTATCCCGGAGATATTTTCTACAACCACTCCCGGTTACTGGAGAGGGCGGCCAAGCTTAACGACGATTTGGGGGCCGGTTCCCTGACCGCTCTGCCGGTCATTGAGACCCAGGCCGGTGACGTTTCGGCCTTTATTCCCACCAATGTTATTTCCATTACCGACGGCCAGGTTTTTTTGGAGCCAAACCTTTTCTTCTCCGGGGTTCGTCCGGCAATTAACGTGGGAATTTCGGTCAGCCGGGTAGGCGGGGCGGCCCAGACTAAGGCCATGAAGAAAGTGGCCGGTACTCTGCGTCTTGATCTGGCTCAGTTCCGGGAACTGGAGTCCTTTGCCCAGTTCGGTTCGGATCTGGATAAAGCCACTTTAAACCAGATTAACCGAGGCCAGCGCATGGTGGAGTTACTTAAACAGGCGCAGTTTCAGCCCATGTCGGCCGAAAAGGAAGTCTTAAGTCTCTTTGCCGGCACCCGGGGCTACTTAGACCGCTATCCTGTCCAGGCGGTTCAGGATTATGAGGCCAAACTTTTTGAGTTTCTGGAATCCCGCTACCAGACAATTCTGGACGAGCTCAAGACCCAAAAAGACATTTCCGATGATTTAGACACCAGGATCAAAGCGGCTTTAGATGAGTTCGCCACCATCTACCAGCCGCCCCAGTGAGCCGGCTGGCAGCTTTTTCCTTTTTCGGTCTTTTATTCTTAGCTTTATTTTTTTTAGGGATAAAACCCAAAGCGCCCGTTAAAGGGGAATTTAATGGCCTCCCTGAAGGATATCAAACGCCACATTGTGGCCGTCAAGCAGACCCAGAAGCTGACCCGCGCCATGAACATGGTGGCAGCGGCCAAGCTCAGGTCGACCCAGAACCGGACTGAGCGCTTTCGCTATTACGCCGAAGAGCACGCCCGGTTAATCCAGGAGATTGCCGACCGGTCGCCGCCGGATGCCTGCAGTCTTTTGCTGCCCTCGGAGTCTTCCCGGAAAGTTCTGATTCTGGGCATTACCTCTGACCGTGGTCTGTGCGGCAGTTTTAACACCAATCTCTGTTCGCATCTGGACCGGCAGATCGTGGCCCAGCGTAAGGATGGCTATGAGCCGGAACTTTTTTTAATCGGACGCAAAGGCCGTGACTACTATAACCGCCGGAAAGTGAAGATTTACTCGGATCTAGTCGGAGTCACGGGCTCATTTGACTATGTGCTGGCCCAGAAGATTGCCGAGGCTTTGATAGAAGAGTACATGGCCGGAAATTACCGGGAGATCTACGTCATGTATACTCTCTTCAAGTCTTTAAGCCGGTTTGAGGTCACTTTTGAGAGGTTTTTGCCTTTAGGCCAGGAGGAAGAGACCGCCCCCAAGGCTAAATCCCCGGCTCCCGGTCATGACGGTTCGGGGAAAGTGGATCAGGACTATGTGATTGAACCCAAAGCCGATGTCCTTCTGACCAGACTAATTCCAAGATCCCTTTCCATTATGATTTACCGGGCTATGCTGGAGTCGGTCACCAGTGAGAACGCCGCCAGGATGCAGGCTATGGACAATGCCAGCAAAAGTTGCAAGGATATCATTGAGTCTTTGACCATGGCCTATAATAAAGCCCGCCAGGCTGCGGTGACCAGCGAGCTTTTGGATATTGTGAACGGGGCTGAGGCTTTAAAAGATTGATTAACCGTCAGTTCACCCTAAGAGAGGTGGAGGATATAATGAACGAGGGTAAGGTTATACAGGTCATCGGGCCGGTGGTGGATGTGGCTTTTTCTGAAGGTCAGTTGCCTGAAATTTTGAATGCGCTCCTTTTAAGCAATCCGGCCATTGACGATAAGCCGGACAACTTAATTCTGGAAGTGGCCCAGCATTTAGGCGACAACACTGTGCGCACCATTGCCATGGACATAACCGACGGTCTCGTCCGGGGCATGCCTGTCAAAGACAGCGGCAAGCCCATTGCGGTCCCGGTCGGTCCGAGTACCCTCGGGCGGGTTTTGAACGTGGTCGGCCGCCCGGTGGACGGTCTGGGAGAAATAACCAGCGACAAGTTCTATCCAATTCACCGTCCTTCGCCCGAATTTACCCAGTTAGATACCTCTGTCAGGGTTCTGGAAACCGGAGTTAAGGTCATTGACCTTTTGGTGCCCTTCCCCCGGGGCGGCAAAATGGGCCTGTTCGGCGGAGCCGGGGTCGGTAAAACCGTAATTATGATGGAAATGATCCACAATATCGCCATGCATCACGGCGGTATTTCGGTCTTCGGCGGGGTTGGCGAGCGGACGAGGGAAGGTACTGACCTCTACAATGAAATGAAAGAGTCCGGGGTTATTGACAAGGCGGCTCTGGTCTACGGCCAGATGACTGAACCGCCCGGCGCCAGGGCCAGAGTGGCCTTGACGGCTCTGACCGCAGCCGAGTATTTCCGGGACGAAGAGGGTCAGGACGTTCTTTTGTTTGTGGATAATATTTACCGGTTTACCCAGGCCGGCAGCGAAGTTTCGGCCCTTCTCGGCCGGATGCCTTCGGCTGTGGGTTATCAGCCGACTTTGGCCACTGAACTGGGGGAACTGCAGGAAAGGATTACCTCCACTAATCGCGGCTCCATCACTTCGGTCCAGTGCGTTTACGTGCCGGCCGACGATTTAACTGACCCTGCTCCGGCCACAACTTTTGCTCACCTTGACGGTACGGTGACTTTATCAAGGCAGATTGCCGAGCTTGGTATCTATCCGGCTGTCGATCCTTTGGATTCTACCAGCCGGATTCTGGACGCCAGCTACTTGGGGCTTGAGCACTATCTGACAGCCCGCAAAGTTCAGCAGACCCTGCAAAAATACAAGGATCTACAGGACATCATAGCAATTTTAGGTATGGAGGAACTGTCCGAGGATGACAAGCTGACTGTGGCCAGGGCCAGGAAGATCCAGCGTTTTCTGTCCCAACCTTTCTTTGTGGCTGAGGTCTTCACCGGTTCGCCGGGGAAGTTTGTCAAAGTTGAGGACACGGTGCGGGGCTTTAAGGAGATCCTGGAAGGAAAGCACGATGACCTGCCGGAACAGGCTTTCCACATGGTCGGCGGGATTGAAGAGGTCAAAGAAAAAGCCGATCGTCTGCGTCAGTAAACGGCCTTAGAGTCTATAAAGGAAGGCCTTATGTGCGCTAAATTATTTAAGCTGACCGTGGTCACCCCGGATAAGTGTTTTTTTAAGGATCTGCCGGTTTTGTCTGTGGGGGCTTTCGGCTCGGAGGGTTATTTTACGGCCCTGCCCGGGCATATACCATTTTTGACTGATTTAAAGCCCGGCCCGGTCACGTATAAGGATGCCGAAAACGTGGTTGATACTTTCTTTGTGTCCGGCGGGTTTGTGGAGGTTCTGCCGGAAGAGGTGACCATCTTAGCCGATGCGGCTGAAAAACTTCATGATTTGGACGCCGAAAGGGCGGAGAAGAATTTAATCAAGCACCAAGAGCGTCTGGCCGAAGGACGAAAAAGAGCCCGTCTCCAGGAAGGCGACAAAACCGTCAAGCTGACCCCGGAAGAAGAAGCCCGTATTCAGCGTGATAAGATCGACATAGTGGCCGAGGAAGCTAAAGTCATTAGGGAGATGGCCCGAATAAAGGCTGCCAGGAACAGGAACAAGTATCCCCATAAGCACTGATGTTTAACCCCTCTGATCTTTTCAGAGGGGTTTTTAATTGCGTTAATTTTAAGTCATAGGAATTTTACGCGGCTTTGAAATCCAAAAGAGCGGACTATGGAAGAAAGCGGATGGTTTTTGAAACAGGGCAGCACTTTAGGTCTCTTTGCCCCGGCCAGTCCTTACGAACCGACAGCCATCAACAGTTTTGCCAAAATGGCCGAAGAGACAGGCTTTAAATTTAAAAGACCATTTATCCTCTGCCGTCCTAAAGGTTACCTGGCCGGAACTGACCAGGAACGTCAGAACTGCCTCAGTATCCTCATGGCTGATCCCGAGATCCACGGACTTCTGGCTATCCGCGGCGGTTACGGCTGTATGCGCTTACTGCAGAAGCTGGAAAAGCTCTGGGTTTTTTATCCCCCCAAACCCATCATCGGCTATTCAGATATTACGGCTCTCCACCTGGCCAGGCTGGCCGCCACCGGGACAGGTGGCTGGCACGCCCCCATGCTCATAAATATGGACCTGCCAGGCCACCGCCAGAGACTGGCCGAGATTTTGGCCGGAGACCTCAAGCCCTGGAAGTTTGTTAAAAAGGGCTGCTTAAAAAACGGCCATGGCCGGGGGAAACTTATAGGCGGCAATCTGTCGGTAATTGTCTCCTTACTGGCTACCCCGTACTGGCCGGATCCGACCGGAACAATTCTTTTATTGGAAGACACCGGCGAAAATCTCTACCGTCTGGATCGACTGTTAACTTCTTTAAGATTAAGCGGGGTTTTGGAAAAGCTGGTCGGTTTGATCTTCGGGGATTTTGGCCGGAAAATTCTGGATAAGCAGCTGAAACCCATTCTTAGGGAACTGGCTGAAGTCTGTCCGGGTCCGGTGGCCTGGGGGCCTTATTTTGGTCACGGCTTGGAAAATAGGCCCTGGCCGGTGGGCAGTCCGGGTCAGCTAACCGTCACTTCTGCCGGAGGGACACTGGAGTTTCTGTAATATAAAGCCTATTCTGAAAATTAAAAAAATTTGGCCTTTGGCAGGAAAAACCGGCTGAACGGTAAATCAAAATCCCGCGATTCGGCATTTTTTTTATTTAAATTAACTAATAAAATATTATTTATATAATAGTTAATAAAATATATTATTTATTTTAATTATAATTCAATATCTTCCCAGTTCGGAAAAGTTGATAGTAATGCAGAATTATATTTAAAAAATATAAAGCAATTACTATTTAAATTTTTACTGTTTAAAGGAATACTTTGTGTAGTAAAAAGATTATTATATTCTGTAAATACGTAACTGCCAACTTAATCAATCAAATAAGAACCAAAAAAATTATTTTCTTTAAATTCTTTTATATAAAAAGCATCTATATATATTATTAAGCTTAATATAGCCAAAATATATATATGGCAAGTGAAAGTGATGATATTGACTATATAATTTTTTCAATAATAAATCTTCATAAATCAAAAAATATTTATTATTATTTTTCGTAGTAGTTATTCTTGATGCATAACAATTATTTTTATCATTAAAATCATTCAAACAGAAAAAATTCTTTAAAATAACAATTTTATAATATACGAATAAAGGCAGATTGTCCAGACCTGCTTGGCAGCCCGGATCGAGGCGGTCGTGTCAGCCAAAAAACTCTGTTGCCAGGTTGGTGATCCATTAACAAAAGCCAAGAGTGCCTTTTGAACCATAATTTCCAGCGGCTATTTGAGCCTCTATTTTCATAATTTTGGGTCATTTTATTAAAAATAATAAAATAGAGTAGTCAATCGCCAGCAAAGAGTCGGCCTTCGGGCTGGAGCGGACTTTATTTTTTCCGCCAGCTAATTTTTTTCTGAAGATAATCTGTTTAATGTGAGTTCATTGTCTGACCACCAGACCAAAAACGAAGTCAAAAAACGACCATAGGCAATGTAGGCAGACTGGACTGTTTAGGAGGGTTGACAATAAAAATGGACTAAATATTGTTAATTTCATCTGTGTTATCGTAAATTACAGGCTTTTCCCAGCAGATAATCAATTGCCGGTTTCAGGCCGATAAGAGCCTGATCGTCGGAAAGGAATATGTTCATTTACCGGTTACCGGAGATAATCCGGTTTACCGCTTTGGGGCTGTTTTATTGACGGATTGACGGTTTCCTGAGCGTGGGGTATACTAAAATAGCAGTAGGGTTGTTAATTTAGATAATTTTATGTATTATTTTGTATATTGATTCTTTGTAGATATAAACATATGTCAAATAAAATAAAGGCAGTTTTGCTGCTACTGACCGCCTCTTTCATATGGGGGATCTCCTTTCCCCTGAACCGGTATGCCCTCAATTATATAGACCCTTTCGGATACACAGCATTAAGATATCTTTTCGGTACTTTGGCTTTCCTGCCGTTGGCCATGAGACTGGGCCGCCGAATAGCCCCGGCCGGATATTTTACCAGGATTAATAAGTTTTCCTGGCTGTGGGGCGGTCTTCTGGCGGGCTGCTTATTGACAATAGGCAATGGGCTCCAATATTACGGCCTGACCATGACCACCTCGGCTAAGGCCGGCTTTATGAACAGCCTGTATGTGACCATGGTGCCTCTTTTTGGTTTTGTTTTGGGGGTAATCCCGGCCAGAGCAGTCTGGCTGGGTCTGGCCGTCAGTTTAGCTGGCCTTTATTTTGTCAGCGATCCATGGTCAGTTCAAGGCTTTAATCGGGGCGACGCTCTGGTTTTGGTGGCCGATCTTTTCTTTGCCATCCATGTCTTTGTTCTGGGCTATTTTACGGTTCGGGTCAGCTCCTGGCTTTTTATTTTCAGCCAGACCTTCTTTGGCTGTCTTTTAGGGTTTTTAGTGGCCGAAATGACCGGTTCTTTCCCCACTCTGGAGCAGTTTAAGGGGATCTGGCCTTTGGCGGTTTGGGGTATTTTTTCGGTCAGCGGAGCTTATATCTGCCAGGCTCTGGCCCAAAGGCACACTACCCCGACTTCGGCCGCCCTGGTTATGCAGTCCCAGTCAATCATCGCCGCCGTCTGCGGGGTTGTTTTTCTCCGGGAGCCGATGACTGAAATTATGGTTTTTGGGGCTTTTTTATTGATCAGCGGAACTGTGACAGCTCAGTTAGCCACTGATTCCACTAAACTTTCTCCCGGACACCCTCACTTTTTAGGCTGGCAGGCTTTAAGGGTTCTGGTGGCTTTTTTGATTCTGGCGGTCTGTATTATGGGCGTGATAAGGACAGGCTGAGGTGGGCGGTATGAAACTCTTTGAAGTTCTAAGTCTGGGGGATGGTATTAAAAGCCCATCCGCTTTTCAAAAGATTTTTTGCCTAAAAAAACGGAGGGAGTAATAAAGCCATCGGCTAAATATTAATGACGCCACCCAGAGGAAGGAAATACCGGAGACCTCAATTTCCGCCTCTTCGGCTGCCTTAAGAGGCTTCAGGTCGTCCAAACCCAAGTCAGCCAGAGTAAAATCCTCCCGGAAGGCGCCCGTGAATGTGAATTCGGCTGCGCCAGACGAGACTTCGATAGGCCTTCCCAGGTTTTCAGACGCTGTTCGGCTGATTTTTTCAGTCATGGCCTGGCACCAGTTAAAGGCTTCAGGATTGGTTCTCCACGGACTCGTTTTTTCCTCCTTAAACGTCAAGGACGCCCTTGATTTAAGGCGTTACCGGCAAAAGACTAATCAAACAGGGCAGCTTTAAAGGCCGATTAAGCCGAAATAAAGCTCTAAAAAAGGCCGCATAGAGATGCGGCCTTGGACGAAACAGAAAGGCCTCAGTTCTACTGACCCGTCATTTTTTTGTAACTGGCCACCAGTTCGGCTTCGTTGGCATTAATCAGAGCCAGTTCTGCGTCAGAATATTTGAACGTGGGGTTCTGAGCCAGCATGTTCTTTTCCATATCAGCGCTTTGGCCCATGGCCCGCAAGCCGACCACTAGCGAGATTTTGCCTAACGCTGAAGCCCAATTGACCGGATCGAGGCCGCTATCGCTCATAAGTTTGGCCTGAGCCTCGGGAGTGGAGTTGGCGAACTCAATAAAGGTCTTGACATCCTTCTCAGTCAGAGTGACATCTTTAACGCCGGGGACCTGGGCAAAAAGACTGGCCGAAGCCAAAGCAAACACTGCAGCGCCGGCAAACAAAACCATGATTATTCTTTTACACATAGAACATCGTTCCTTTCGCGAATGCTACTCAAAAAGAGCAGGCTGGCTGCCGGAAAATTCCGGATAATGAACCTGAAGTTGACTGTTAAAAGCTCGGATTGACAGACAAGTACATCTCAAGTCCTGCCATCAAGCCTCAAAATATGACATCATTCCAAACCGTGCTGAAAATACGGACATGGGCTAAGTTTAAAGATATTACGAAAGACAAATGGAATTGTCAAATTTTTTTCCCGGGCGAATTGAATTAATTTGGGCTAAAAAAAATTTTTTTTTAGCTTTAACCAGTGAAATCAGCGGTTACGGCCTTAAACATAGATCTTAGATAAAACGTCTGATTGAGCCTGGAATTACAAACCGTGCCTCAAATGCTTTTGGTTTTTGGGGTTTCAAATGGCCGCATTATAAAGTAGCGCTAGTTATTTATCAGCACCTGCAGTTAATTTATCTTTAAACCTTCTTTCACTACAGAGATGCCTAAAAACAGCCGAAAAGCCGATTCGCAGTCTCAGGTTCAGGTTCAGACCGGAGGACCGGAGGCTAAAAAACTTGACAAACGTTTTAGGCCTGAAGTAGTTTTTAGCTTGATAAGTTTTAAGGTTAATAGTTGCCTGCCGGGCCGCCAGATAATCGCCGGGCCTCAGCTTTCTAAGCTTTAAAAGTTATGTGTGGGATTTTTGTCGGCATTTATCGTTTAATTTTGGCTTTAGACTTTTTTATAAGCGTAATTATAATGTTTTTATCTGCTATGTAGTGCATTGGCCACTTGATATTTGACATAATACTTTAAAAGTGACTGAAAGAGCAATAAGACCAAATCCCCTGTACCGCTTTTTTTAAGATGGGATGCTCAGTCAGAAAATTGTCAGTTGCCTCAATGCCAGAACGCTCTGATTTTATTTTTGTGAAACTTTCTGTTTGCTCAGATACTCTGTGTCCGGAGAGTGTCAGCTTGTTGAGGTTGTAGTTTAAACGGACATATTCACCAAATTGCTGATTACTCGGACATTTTTGCATCCCCAGCAATTTTAAAAGACGGCTGGTTCAAAACCGGAAGCTCGCGGCCAGTCTTTGCTTACGCTTACGTACCTGGGCTTTTGGACAGGCTGTTACGGGTTATGTTTGTTGTACGTAAATGAGGCCAGTCTTATCTTACCTTCATTTTATTGACCAGAAGTCAGAGACCATTCGATTCCTTTTTTGGCTGCGGGCGTTATATTTTCGTTTCTTTAAGCGCTGTCGGCCAGAACTTGTTTCGGTGCCGGACAGTTGCCTGTAGGGTCGCCGATGACCGGCGCTAAAGCATGAGTCTCTCTCATAAGGGCTCCTCAAAGACGATGCCAGCGGTTATCAGTCTGCGAGCCGGTTCAGCTTTTTCACCGTCATGGCTTCAGCGAATGCCTCAATGGGCTGAATATTGACAGTCGGCCTGTGGTCAGAATAAGTTGCGTTCGGATCAGATGGAGTTTTGGAGTTGGTTTGTGGGAATTTCCATGGAGTTTTTTAGTATTTGGTTTGACGAAAGCAGCCAGTTTGATTCTCACCTGTCCTGTCCGTAAATCGGCCCGGTTAAAATATGTTAGCTGCAGTTTTAGCTGTTCAGAGTTGTTCAGATGGCTTTTTCTCAAAAAATACCGGCTAATGCAAGTTTCTAAGTTTTAAGGAGTTCAGATGAAACAGATACGGTTGATTTTTTTGGCTCTGATTCTGGCTGTAATGGCTTTCTCCGGCAGTCTTCTTTACGGGGCCGGCGAACTCAAGGCTTTAAAGGCCCGCAGCCTGCTCCGGATAGCTGTCTCCGGCGATGTGCCACCTTTTAGTTCTCTTGACGAAAAAGGCGAGCCCCAGGGCTTTGAAATCCATTTGGCCAAAAAACTGGCCGAGGATCTTCTGGGTTCTCAGGGCAAGCTGGAATTTGTTCTGGTAGAGGCGGAAACCAGGGCTGAGGTTCTGGACACTGATAAAGCCGATGTGGTTATATCCGGCTTTACGGTCACTCCTGAACGGGCCGAAAAAGTCGATTTCGCCAAACCCTACCTTAAAGCGGCTCTGGCCCTGGTTTCGCCCAGCTCGGCTGCGGTTGCTAAGCTTGAGGATCTGAACGGCAAAACGCTCATCGTCACTTCAGGTACCACGGCTGATTTTTACTTTTCCTTTAATCATCCGGACATAACGCTCCTTAAGTTCGAACATAATAACGACTCTTTCCAGGCTTTAAAGGACGGTCAAGGAGCCGCCCTGGCTCACGACTATATCAACCTGTTGGTCTGGGCGGCCGGGAACAGCGATTTTGCCGTCAGCCAGGAATTGCCGGACAGTCGGCAAAATATTGCCCCGGCTGTCAAAAAAGGCCAGACCGAGTTGTTGAACTGGCTGAACGACGAGATAGTCACTTTAACTAAAGCCAAATTTTTTGAAGAGGCGTACCTGGCGACGTTAGCGCCGGTTCTCGGCGCCAAGGCTGATCCGAAAAATATTTTGGTTGACGTGGCTGAGTAAAAATCCCTCTGTCTTTTTGTTTATTAATAATCCACCCGACCCGTATTGGTTATGAAGAAAACGCCGGGAGACCCCAGGCTTAGGCTGTTGGATGAGAGGCCGGATGCCTTTTTGCCCATCTTCTTTATTCAGAGGCATGATCATGTTAAAACTTTGAAAATCCTCAGAGTCGGGACATCGGCTCTCGGAGAGAAGTCATAAGATCAGCCTCTGTCGGCGCTCTTCGCTGATCCCTGAATCCCACGGTCTTCAGCTGCGGGAGTATGTCAAATAGTTCTGATCTAAAAATTTTTTACAGGGCTGAAAAAAAACTATACGGGCCAAAAAAAGCGCCGGGCCCAATTACGGACCCGGCGCGGGTATTGAAAAAGATTTGGCCGCTTAAAGCTATTCCTTTTCTTCCTGAGGCTTATACTCGCTTATGACCTTGTCCCGGATTTGGGCCGGAGCTTCGTCATAGTGCGCAAACTCCAGGGAAAATGAACCGCGTCCGCCTGTCATGGATGTCAGGGAAGGCGAATAAGATAAAAGCTCCATCTGGGGCACATGGGCATTAATGACCTGTCTTTTACCGTGGCTTTCCGTGCCTAGGAGTTTGCCCCGCCGACTGGATATGTCGCCCATAACGTCACCCATGAATTCGTCGGGCACAGTGACGGTTAAGAGCATGATGGGCTCTAAAATGGTCGGGGTGCACTCCAGGAAGGCTTTTTTGAAAGCCATGGAGCCGGCGATCTTAAAGGCCATTTCCGAAGAGTCCACATCGTGATAGCTGCCGAAAACCAGGGCCACTTTACAGTCCACCACCGGATTGCCGCTGACTACACCGCCGACCATAGCCTCCACAATGCCTTTTTCCACAGCCGGGATGTACTGACGGGGAATAACGCCGCCGACAATCTTATCTTCAAAAATGAAGCCTTCACCCCTGGGCAGGGGTTCCAGTTCGATGACTGCATCGCCGTACTGGCCTTTACCGCCGGTCTGTTTTTTATACTTGCCCTGAACTTTGGCTTTACCTTTGATGGTTTCTTTGAAGGCCACTTTAGGGGCTTTCAGGACCACTTCGACGCCGTATTTGCGCTTAATTTTCTCCAGCATGGCGTCCAAGTGAACCTGGCCCATGCCGGAGAGGATCATTTCTTTGGTCTGGTTATTGCGGGTCAGGCGTAGAGTAACGTCTTCCACTGTCATTTTGTTGATAGCTGCGAAAACTTTTTCCTCATCACCCTTGTTTTTGGCTTCCACCGCAAATGAGACCACCGGTTCCATGGGCGGCACGGCCTTAAAGACGACGGGGCTGGCCTCATCGGCTATGCTGTCGCCGGTCAGAGTGTTTTTCAGTTTGGAAACTGCAACGATGTCGCCGGGACCGGCTTCTTCCACCGCTTTCTGGGCTTTGCCTTCCAGAGCCAAAAGCTGGCCGAATCGCTCTTTCTGGCCCCTGGAGACGTTTAGAAAGCCGCCGTCAGGGGTCAGGGTCCCGGAAATGATCCGGAATATGGTTAATTGGCCTGCAAAGGGGTCCACGGTCGTCTTAATGACCAGACCGCTGAAAGGCGCCGAAGGTTCGGGTATCTTTGCGATCTCCTCAGCCGAATCAGTCGAGGCCGCACCAAGAGCCGGTTTTCTTTCCAGAGGTGAGGGCAGAAGACCGATAATCATATCCAATATGACATCCAGACCGATAAGCTTAAGGCCGGAGGCCGCAGTGACCGGGGCAATCTGGCCGCTTAACACAGCGTTCCTTAAAGCATTGTCCAGCTCTTCCCCGGATAAGTCGTGGCCGTCTAAAAACTTTTCCAGAAGAACATCGTCGGTTTCGGCAATGTCTTCAATGAGTTTATCCCGCCATTTGGCGACGTTCTCGGCCATATCGGCCGGAATGTCAGTCTCCGTGGCTTTGCCGGTCTGATCGTAAGTAAAAGCTTTTTGCCTTAAAAGATCGACCACCCCTGAAAAGGAGTTCTCGGCCCCAACAGGCAAGACCACCGGAACAGCTTTGGGGTGGGTGAAGATCTCCTGGATGTTCTCTAAAGTCTTGAAGAAATCAGCCCGCTCCCGGTCCATTTTGTTAATGACTAAAAGGCGGGGCAGGCCGAATGTGTCGGAGAAAGCCCAGCCTTTTTCCGTAGAGACTTTGACCATATCCACGGCGTCTACCAGAACCACCGCTCCGTCCACACCCTGCATGGCTGTGCGGGTATCGTTCAAGAAATTTTCACCCCCCGGGGTGTCGGCGAAGGTAATCTGGTTTTTCTTCCAGGTGAAGGAGTGAAAAGAAGTGTTGAGGCTGCTTTTGCGCTTGATTTCTTCGGGTTCGAAATCCAGAACGCTGGTGCCGTCGGTTACTGAGCCGAATCGGCTCGTCACCTTGGTAAAGTACAAAAAGGCTTCGGCCATGGTGGTTTTGCCGGAACCGCCATGCGAAATAAGAGCGATGGTTCTCTGTTTTGCAACGTCTTTCATCCGATTTTTCAATTGCGCAAAAAACCCGGGGCAAATTGGCCCAGGCGAAAACGCAGTCTCCTTATTATTTTAGGTTGTCCTCAGAACAGGCCGAAAAAATTCGGATCCATCCTTATGGCTTGTTGACTCCGGCCGCAGCCTGGGAGAAAAATTAACTAAGACAAAGAATTCAGCTCAAAATGAGGTCATTTAAGCTAAAGTTTTTTCCAACAAAACAAGAAATAATCCAGGCTGAAAATGCAGTGAATCCATAAATAAATCCAGAGTCTAAATATCGTAATATAATTTAAATAATTAAATTAAGGCTCTGTCAGATCAATTAAAATAGGCTTGTCTAAAATATGTTTACTCTTTTTGAGTTTATTATTAAATAATAAATTCAAATTTATTTTAATTGACTTATAAAAAAATTTTATTATCAAAATTAATGTATAATTTATAACTAAAAGGTCCGGCAGTCTTGGTTGCGCTTGATTTTTTGAGCCGGAATTTTTCCTTTAAGCCTTGAGATTATGGCCAAAGCCCGGCTTTTTGTCAAGCCCCTTATCGTGGATCATGGATCTGGCGGCAGTAAATGATGATATAAGATTTTGGAGGTTAGCTGCCGGCCGGGGAAGGCTGAATTTCCGGCCGTATGTCTTTAGAAGATAAAAAAGGGCTCTGCAGAGCCCTTTGCATAAATATCCGAAAAAAACTGTATTAATCAGCCAAAGGCCGGATTTAAAACTTCGTTTTCAGAGTTAATACAGAGCGGGCTTAAAGAAGGTCTCGGCAGCTCATAATTTCTGGGGACTATGGAGGTAATGATCTGAGGTTTGACTCTTTCCAGATAATGGGCTCCGTTTAATAAGGAAGACAGGAATTTTTGATTAAGGGTATGGCCGGTCTTGTAAGCCGTGAATTTGCCCATAATAGGGGCCTGAGCTAAAGACATATCACCTATGAAATCAAGGATCTTATGGCGTACGCACTCATCGGGAAAGCGCAGTCCTTCTGGGTTTAAAATCCCGTCATCGCCGACGACTACGGAGTTGTCCAGACCTCCGCCTAAAGCTTTGCCGTTTAGCTTCATGGTTTCCACGTCTTTTAGTAAGCAGAAAGTCCGGGCCGGGCTTATTTCACTGACAAACGAGGCTTTGGAAAACTTAAAAGTAAGGTTCTGGGTTTTCAGGAAACCAGGGAAATCTATGGTAAAATCAACGGAAAAACTATTGGCCGGTTCTGCGGCAATAAACTTGTCTCCGTCGGTCAGCTTCAAAGGTTTTATGACCTGTAAGTAAGGCCGGGCCGCATTTAATGTCTGAAAGCCGGCGCTCATTAAAAGTTTGACCCATGGTTCGGCCGAACCGTCCAAAATCGGAGCTTCGGGTCCGTTGATGTCGACCTTGAGATTAGATATGCCCAGACCGCCCAGGGCCGCCAGTAGATGTTCCAGAGTACTAAGGCTCTGAGCGCCGTGGCCGATAGTGGTGGCCAGACTCGTATCGGAGACGTTTTCCGCTGAGGCCAGAATAGGCACGGAATGATTCAGGTCGGTCCTTTCAAACCAGATTCCGGTATTAATAGGCCTGGGGCTTAAGACCACATCAATCATCCGACCGGTGTGGAGTCCTTGGCCTCTGATTTGGAGGCTGTGTTTTATGGTCTTTTGGTGGAAGTGCATTCAATTCCTCAACTGGTCTTAAGGCTAACCAAAAAATGAACCGCTTTTTTGACTTTTCGGCTCAATTATTTTCTTAGCAATAATCAGGCCACCCTCTATTAGCTTTAAATTACATGGCTATCAGAACAGTAATGTAAATTTTTTTACCTAATTAGCCTAATTTAATAAAACTCTTAAAAATGGCGTTGTCAAATCACCACGCACTGTGAGGACTGAAGGCGACAATTTTATTTGTGGGCTGGATTTTGGGAATCTGGGAATCTATATTTTTAAAATTTTAGTCCTATATAATATATCTAAATATGGCTATTTTTATCACTAAATATTTGTAAAAGAGTAACTTTAATTTAAAAATTTCTAAAATAAATTGCGGTGGCGGAATTTTTTTGACTTTTTGTTTGGGCTGTAAAAGTCTGAGTTTGTTAGGAGCCGATCAGTTTCAAGTGCAGCAGGGGGAAAGGGTTATTTTGGCTGTCCGCTTCCGAACGGCTAAAAATTTCAAAGCCCATTTTCAGGTAAAAAGCTAAAGCCGAATGATTTTGTTCATTAACATCAACCAGATAAGCTTCGGTCGTTTGGACCGCCCATGTTAACAGAAGGCGCCCCAGGCCCAAGCCGATAGCCCGAGGGCGCAGGAAGAGCATTTCTACTTTACGGTTCTGGACCCCGATAAAGCCGTTAATTTGCTCTTCCTTGTCAAAGGCTGCTGCTAAGACCGGAATTTCACCTAAAGCGGCCAGAACCGCAGGTTTCAGAGTCTGGATGTCTTCATGTTCCAAAAAATGATGGGTTTGTTCGACTGATTCGGCCCAGAGTTCCAGAAGTTCTTCTTTTAGTTCCGGCAGTCTTTGGGCCAATGGATAGGTTTTGACAATGTCCATGGGCTAAGATGTCCTTGTATTCTAAATTTTGGCCTATAAATCCTCAGATTCCCAAAAGATTTAGTATAATTATTACACAGTAATTCCGGGAGCCAAAAGTGCCCCCAAACTTTCCTGCGGTGGAGACAGGCTTTTCAATATAATTTCAGGTTGGCCTGAAACTTGCTCTGACTTTAGTAATGATACACCCGATGGCCTTAATTTTAGAAGTTAAGGTTTTGTTGACACGGGTTTCAAGGAGCTGTTATGAGTGGGTGGAAAAAAATATGCCTATCAGCCTTTTTGGCTTTGGTCTTGGCTTTAGTCTTTTCCGGTTTTTGGTCGGACACCTTGGAGGCCCAGAACAGGGACCGAAACAGTCAGTTCAGAGACCCCAATAGCCGCACCCAGCGCAGCCAGAGATCTCAGGGCGAAAGAGTACAGCGCGGCCAAAGACCTGATGTCAGCCGAGACCGCCCCACCAATCCCCAGACACCGCCTCCGGGTGCGATGGTTGTTCAACCGCCCAGTGTCCAGGCTCAACCCAGTCAGACGCCCAGGCCTCAGACGGAAGTCTTTAGGCAAAGACGGCCGGTCGAAAGGCTTGCTCCTCCTTCTTCAGGCCAAAGGCCGCTTAACTTCAGACCCCACCCAGATCAGAACTCCCGGCCCGGCCCCAGGCCGGATCATAGGCCAGGCTACAGGCCCTATCACCGGCCGAATCAATGGTGGGGCCGTGGACCATGGTACCTTAACTGGCACCGGCCTTATCTTTCCTTCAATTTTAATTACCTGAACAATTCCCGGCTTGTATTCAGCCGCCAAGACGGAACGTTATGGGAATCAGCCTCCCAAAATCTAACCGTAGGCTTATTTTGGGAATACCGCAGAGCCAGGGATTTAAGGACTGCTCAATACGATCCCAGTATTCAGGCCATATTTAAATCAGTCGACCAAGGAGTGGCTTTAGAAGCCAGAGCCAATCCTAATCTAAACGGTTTTGAGCTGGAGAGACTGACATTTGGATTATTTCGCCAATTTGTCAGTACCAACGTAGACGTCATTTCGGTGACTGACGGCCGCTATTCCATGAAACTCTACAATAACCGCGGCAAGACCGACAACTGGGTCGGGACCCCGGTTTTAGAGGCCGATATCCCGGTCATAATCCAGAACCTGCCCCCTTCGTTTTTGGTTAATCCGGGATCTGCTCTTGTTCCGCCGGAGGCCGGAGGATTGGCCGTTCCGGCTTCATCTGCTGAGAAGCTTGTTTCCGCCGATCCTGATACCGCCTACTTGGACCGCTAGCTGGCCGCCTCAGGTGCTTGGCGGCCGGTTAAATAGGGTTCATTTGGGGAGCGGTTAATGAAACGGTTGAATTTGCAAGTGGCCCGGGTAATATATATTCGGGCTTTATTTTTCAGATACTTTTTGGCCTACGTAAAAATCAAGCAGGACAGTTGGAAAATATTTTTAGGGAGTAAAAAAAGCTCATATGAAGTAAACTGACTGAGCTGATTCCTTTATTACGGCAGGACAAAGCTGAATTGCACTACATTTTATGAACAGTCAAAATATGTAATAATTGCGATATTTACTAAACCACGCATACAACTTGGGGTCGGTTTTTTTGATTTTTTTTTAACTCCGGACTATGACCAGGCCAACCGGTGGCGATCCGTTCAGATTACTTAGTCTGGCAGACGAAGCTTAAAATCCAGGTCAAAAGGTCTATGAATGTCAGCCCGGTTGGCTGGCCTGAAATTTGAGAGTTATATAAGTATGCTAAGAAGACTGAAATATTGTTTTTTTGATATATCAGCAAGGAGAAGCAGCAGTTATTACCTCGGCGGATTATTATGATAATCTACTTCTTTATTGATTTTACCTTATGGTGACTTGTTTGTATCAAAATTATCCGCCGGGGTAATAATTAGATAAATATATTAGCAAGCTGGAAGTTTATATTTTTCAAAAGCAAATCTGACGCGCTTTCGCACGCAAACTGTTCTGGCCACTTTATACACTTTACGGCCTGGCTGCCAATCAATATTTGGCCGGATATTGATTTTCTTCAATCTGCTTCATGGCCGCATCAACGGCCTTATCTAAAGCCCGGCTGATCTCTGGGTGGCTTAATTTAACTTTTTTAAAGCTCCTGGCAGAGTTTCCGTTATTGTCCTTAGTTGACGGTGTATCCTCCATTTTTTTGGTAGAGCGGGCATATTTCATCTCAAAAACAAATGTTTCCCAATTTGGAGCCTCAAAAGCGCAATCCAGAATGCCGCCGCTGACAGATTCTTGTTTTATAATATTTTGTCTTGTAAAAAAACAAAATAATGTTATATGATAAGCTTCACAAGAGAGATGAAGAGAGCAGGCAATGTTAGCCAAAAAACCAGTAAAGGCATTGGCGGCATTTAGGTGATCTTTCTCAATGACAATTTGCAGAATGATATTTGCCTTTTTCTTCTAAAAGCGCGGTAAATTTGTCTATATCAGTTATATTATTGCAATTATAATGCAATAAATAAACCATAACGGAATATTCAACTTCGAAATTGGGTGTTTTCAACGAATAGCTAGGGGTGCTTTTAGTGCGGTCAACTTTATCAATAGTTAGATATTCAGTTTTGAATGCTAAAGCTTTAGGAGTAAAATGTCCGATATCAACAGCATTTGAAAGGTCTGAAATAGTATTGTTTTTGTCAAAGAAATCGAAGTTTACTTTGTTTGCTTTTATTAAATTGATCAAAAAAGCGGGAGAACCTGATTCATACCAAAAACAATGAAATGTTTTTTCCTGAAAAAGTTCATTTATAGACCATGGTCTCGCCGTCCCAGGAGTAACCGCCATAAAAGTGTCGGATTTTATTCAATAAATCAGTTTCAGTGGAATCCGGAGGTAAATTGCTGAATTTCATTCGCAGTAAATCTTTTAAACTGCGGGGGAAATAGTCCTGAGAATAAAAAACCAGCTCTTCCTCGGTAATGCCGCAAATATTAGCGTAACAGCGCGTAAGCGTCAGGTCAACCAAATTATTAAGTTCTGAAAAAGAGAAGTTTTGGTAAATTATTACCCCGGCGGATAATTATGAGAATCAATTTATTCTTTGGTTTCGCCTCGACTTTCGCGTATTTAATTTTATCATGGTCAAAAATTTTTTTAACTTTTGAATGATCATTTTGCAATTGTTTAATAATTCCATGTACATTTGAATTCAGCTCATCCTGAGAATGAGCTTGCGGCAGACTCTGCATTTTATTTTTTATAATATTGTTTAAATACTCATCAGGATTTAA
>JAISEL010000136.1 GCA_031264185.1 Deltaproteobacteria bacterium | reverse complement strand
CCTTTGGAATCCACCGGGCAAACTTATTTTCATCCATCCCGGGCAGGATATAAAATTTCGACTTCACGGGATTGTAAAGAGCCCCTAAAGCCGTTGCCACGCGGCGATCCTGGAAGTCTACCGCCAGTTCAGTCTTTTCTCCAGCGATTTTTCTGTCAGTCAGGACGGCTTCTGTCAGGTTCAGGCCGGTATTTTCCAAATAGGCCTTCTCCAGGCGTTTCAGGAAGCTTTTGGCCGCCCCCAGAGGCACGGCTGCCTGCGTCCGGTAGGTATCATCCTCGGGAATCAAGCGGTAATTGCCCTGTTTGTCCAAACCGATCAGGATATGGGTCGGCAGAATGACCGCCGGATCCAGGGGATCCTTTTTAATGGCTAAATTATAGACTTCCGCAAAGTCATTCAGCCGGTTGGGACGGAAACAATTAAAGCCGTAGGGGGTGCTGGTGACCAGGCAGGCGGCCCGGCCGAGCTCTTCGGGCAGATCAAAAATCCGGCTGCTGTTCAGGCCGTTAAGCACTCTGGGCTCCAAGGCCAGTTCCATCACCGACGACACCAGTTTTTGGGCTTCGGGATCCAAAAGCGGCAGCTCTTTGGCATCGCGCCACATCTGCTCTTTCGGAGCGGGGGAACCGGACGGCCGGACATGATTTTTTCCAAAATAGTTGTTAAAGACGGTCTTCATCAGATTTCTGCTGATCATGACCCCGTGGCGGTTCAGGGGTCGCCGGTCGCCGACTGAGGCCCGGACTGCCGGCTGAGCCTTAAATTTTCGGCCTCAATGACCGGTCTTAAATCATCATAGGCTTTGAGATGATCAAAGAGATATCTCCCTTCTTTGGTCACAGCTATTTGCAGAGCATAGACTTCACTGACCCCGGGAGCGGTTTTTTCTAAAGTGACCTCATAGCGGTTCTCTGTTTCCCGGTCAGGGTCCAGGCCTTCGTCCGGCGGTCCCAATTCCGTGACCAAAAGGTTATCCCGGCTGAAAGCCTCAAGGGTGAGACTCCGGCCGGCTCCGTACTGCGGATCAGCCGCTGTTTCCTGCCGGAAATCCGCCAGAATCTGACTGAAGGCGGCTTCCTCCTCCCCCGTTAAGCCGGCCCCGTTCGGGCTTAATTCCAATACCGGCTCATCAAACGTGATCCCGGCGGCGGCAGCCGGTTCCGGGACCGGTTCGGATGACGGTTCGGGTGACAGAGCCGTCCCGGCCGCCGGGGCCGTCCGGTTCAGGCTGTCCTTGAAGGCATCAATGGCCTGTCTTATTTCGGCCTGAACATTTTCAGCCAGATCAGCCCGGTTAAAGTCACGGGAACTGAACCTTTTCAGGAACTCTTCTTTGGATAAGGAATAAACGCCCTCTTTGTCCGGACCCAGCAGTTCGTCAAAATTGACCAGACCGGCTTCATCAGCCCGGCAGAAGGAAAAATTCAGTCTCTCCGGGCCGGGCGGCTGGCTGTCATAAGTAAGTAAGGTATGACCGTTTAAGGTCTTCAGAACAGCGCAGACTTCTTCGGGCGACCTTTCCGGATTCCTGGTGCTGGAGTTGGGGCTCAGGCCCGTGGGGACGACCATTGTTTCCAGGCGGTATTTCTGTCCCCGGGCCTTCATCGCGGCCACGGCCTGTTTTTCCCGGGCTACGGCCTGATCCAGTTCAGCCTGTATTTCCGGCTTAAGCTTGTCGGCCGAAATCTCGGACCGGCCGTTTTGCTTTAAGGCTGCGGCAAATTCTTCAACGGATGCATGATCGGTTAAAGTGCGGCCCAAAAAGTCTTTGACTTTGGAGTAATCCAGCAGGCCGGACTCCAGAGCCGCCTGAGTCATGGGTTTGTGTTTCAGGAAGTCGTTTACAGCCGGATGATCCGGAGAAAAAATTTTCCACCGGCTGTCGTGACCGACATTAATTTCCGCATAATAAAGATCCCGGTCAGTCGTATTCAGAATATGGCCGGCCGGGCAGCAGCCGCTGGAAATCAAATAAGGCCGGGCGGCCGGTTCCGAGGCCTTTTCCACCCTCCTGGCCACAACCTGGCTGTCCTCAATGGCCAGCAAATAGCTGCGGGAGCTGCCGACCGCAAACTGCTCAATCAGGCTGGCTTCCTGAAAGATCCGATCCAAGGCCTCCAAATTGTCGGCGGCGGCTAAAGATTCGGCTACAGCCGCCTCGTTTTCAGCCGGATCGTAAGGCAGGCCGGTCGACTGGGCAATCATCCAGGCGGCCAACTGCGACCTCAGCAGGCCGTCCCCGTCCCGGTCCGAAAAATTCAGTCTTGACGGCTGGCTGTAACTTTCCGTCAGATGCCGGACAGCGTTCGAATAAAAATGAGCCGCATCGGCAAATCTTTCCCGGGGCGGCATATAAATCGTATCTGTCTTCTGATGGTAAAAACTGCCGGAGGTCCGGTTAAAAACAAATTTGACCCCGCATCCGTTTAAAATGCTTTCGCCAATCATCTGGGGAGTATATTCCAGCGGCTCGGGATCATAGACCGGCAGAGGCAGGCCGTTTTCCCCGGTCAGCTGGGAGGCGTTACAGACCAGGCACTGCCGGTGCAAAGGCCTCTCCAGTCTGACTTCCTCTTTAACCGGCCGTCCGTCCGCATCGCGCTCAATAAAGCCGTTTTCATCCAGCTTGTCTGTTTCCGCAGTCTGGCGCCAAAATTCCAAAGGGGCCGACTTCTCCCCTTCCTTGATCCGGAGATCCAGTTCCCGGATGTTACTGACCGTATAAAAGCGGGGATCAGAAAACCCGCCGGCCGCCAGGAGCAGTCGGTTCGAGCCGGTGTAAGCCGTCCTGGTACGGGGATTAAACCAAGGCGAAGGCTTGTCCTGTTCCGGCAGCGGCTCCGTCCAGGGACCGCTCATCGTCCGCAGCCACTGGTGGATTTTGTCTTCCGCCTCCCGGCGTTTTTGTTCCAAATATTTTCCAGAAGCCATTTTTTGCCTCCGCTCCGGTTCGGGCCGGTTGTTCAATTCGGTACGCTCCGGACCGGCTTTACCGGCTTAAGCCGACGTTCTTTTTGGGCGCCGCTCTTTTGGCCGCCGTCTTTTTCGGTTTGTCCGGCTCCGGCGAATTGCTGATCAGAGAAGTTTTGGTCTCCGCTCCGAGACCGGTCTCCGGCTTGGCCTCATGCTTGGTCTTTGGTCTGACTTTTGGCCTGGCTTTTAAGGATTTTTCGACCTCTTTTTCCGCTTCCAGCGACTCCAGCTTCTGACCGGTATAAATCCAGTCAGCTGAGGTGCCGTCCGACAGATCGTTGACAAAACCCCGTGGCCGGTCTCCTAAGACGGCCTTATACAGGCCTTTTTTAGCTTTGGGCGCCTCAGGCGGCGAGGATATTTTCTGGACCTGACCGTTCATGACCGGCGGTTTGTCCGCCGCAAAGCCTTTGTCCTTCAAAACCTCCTGAAAATCCGCTTCCGGACCCAAAACCGGCTCAGGCTTAATTTCAGTTTTGGGCAGCCACCGGGCGAACTCCCGGGGATCCCTGCCTTCCGGAGCCACCCAGACCTTAACTTTGAAGTCGAATTTGGCCCCCAGCTTTTTGGCCTCGTCCTTTTCGCTGTAGGGCACGGCCAAAACTACGCCAGGAACGGAGCTTATTATCGGGGCCTTTTCAGCTGGAGCCGCCTGCATCACCGCCGCCCCGGCCTGAACTCCGGAGGCGGCTCCGGCCAAAACTTCCGCCCCCGGGGAGAAATCCAAATCCTGGCCGGCAGTCTGAGACTTTTCCGGGGCAAAACCCATGATGAACTTAACGCACTTCTCGGATTCGGCTAAATACTGTCTGACCTTTGCCGGTATTGATTGGATATCACCAAGCCAATCTTTTACATAGGCTGCGGAATTGTCCGGGTCATGCGGCAGGCCAAGCGTCTTAGCCAGACGCCAGGAAAACATTTCGGCGATCGCTTCTTATTGAGAATAACCCCCCTTGCAGAAGCCGTCTGAAGAGTGTCGCCCAAGTCGTTTTATATTCCCGGTCCAATGACCCATTTCATGCATTTTAGCTGCGTGATAATACATAGGCTCATCAAACGCTCTGGCCGGGACCAGATGAATTCCTTCTGCTGATCTGCCGTAGAAATTATGTTCTTTCTGATCGTGGAAGATTTTAACCCCTGAGTTTTCGACTATTTTATTCAGCAGGGCAAAAACCTCCTTGTCATTATCTTCCCGGCTGATCCCGGGCTCATCCTCCTTATACGGCGGCAGTGGCTCGCCGTTTTGGAGGGTCAGCTGGGCGGCGTTAAAGACGCTGTAAGACTGGACAATGGGCCGCTGCAGCCTGACCTCAACTTTTTCCGGGCTGCCTTGATCATCAAGGACGGGCCGGCCGTTTTCGTCCAGTTTGTCCGCCTTTTTGGTAAAGGCCAGTTTCGACTGTTTGGGCTTTGGAGCCCTTCCTGACCAGATAACCGGCCTTTTTGGCATTATTTAAAGTCAGCCAGCGTTCGTCTTCATAGCCGGCGCCTTCCAACAGAAGCAGGTTGAGGCCCTGGTATTCGCTGGATGTAGATTTTTCTATGTAAAAATTACGCTTATAGACATTATTTAGTCTTCACAACAGACTTTATTTTGTCGATAATCCAAAATACTCTCTCACTGGGAACGACCATCTTTAACCCAAAGTTCACTCTCATATTTTGCTTTTAATGTGAGCAGTGTTTGAGCGGTATCAGGATTCCATCTCATCCCATGTCCTTTAAGACGTTTTTGGAGAACGACTTTATTTCCACTTTCGACTGCGCCGCTGCCTATAAAATACCCTTTATTTATGCAAGCACAATAGTTAACATTATTAATATTATTATCCAAATATTTAGAAATATTTCCAGATTATTGTATATTTTTGTTTTTAGAAATTTGCTGTATTTCATTAATTGCTGGAATATGATTTCCATTTTTAAACATAGCTTTATATTTTTCAACCCATGGAATATATTTAGATTCATCATGATTAAAATAAATTTTAGTAAAAGAATACAAATTCTCACAAAGATGGAAGAAATCAAGAATCTGTTGCGCTTCTGGAAAAAGCTCATCTTTCAAATAACTAATCCAATTAGCGCTACTAGTGATTAAAACAGTATCTTTATATCTATTTAAATTATTATTTAGTGCGTAAGAATAAATATATTTTTTAAAAACTAAATTAAATCAATAAATACAGAATATTCACATTTTTTAACAGAGTATTAATATTTTTTAGTAGTATCATTATAGCTAAACTTAATGTTATCATCATAAAATACTACATAAAGTTTATTTTCTCGCCATGACGAATTATCAGCATTCTTATGCCGTGTATTAATAGCTGTTCCATCAATTTCAATATAAAAAACCTTGTCAATCTTATCTTTATCATATATTATATTCCTGTTAATCAAATTTTCATAGTCAATTTATGCTTTTTGAGTATATTTACTAAAAATAATATTTCCAATAAAATCAATTACTTTTCTTACTAAATCATCATTAATTTGTACGCTATAAATCTTAAATAAAGCTTTTTCTGCCGCTTCATATGAAGATAGTTCTTTAGTTAGTCCAAAATGCAGTTTCAAGCATCAGTGCGGCAGCTTACGGCTAAATTTGTGCCGGTTTGGCTTTAGGGCCGGTCAAGCCGTGGTTGACTTTAAGGCATGTCAAGCCGTGAATTGATATCATGGCACTGCTTCGTTATATTATTGCTGGCATGCGTATCTTTTTTTGCGGCTTAAACCCCCTATGGGCCCAAATGGAGAATTTTTCCTCTTTAACCGTGGTCCGTGCAGCAGAAAGCCCAGGCGAACGTTCTCTTGCGTTCAGTCTTTCTTCAGGCCGTCCAGGTAGTCGGCCCATTCCTGCATCATCTTGCGGCGTTCAGGCAGGTACTGAGCGTAATTGTAAGCGGCCCTGACTCCTCCGGGGACGTGGGCCAGCTGACGCTCGATCCAGTCGGGGCTGTATCCCTGCTCATTCAATATAGTGCTGGCTATACTCCTGAATCCGTGGGGTACTATTTCATCTTTGGTAAAGCCCATGCTCCGAAGGCCGTTTAACAGGGTAGCGTCTGTAATAGGTCTGGCGGCCGTCCTCGGGCCAGGGAACAGATACCGCCCCCTGCCGGTTCGGGTTCTGAGGTCTTCGATTATGGACATAGCCTGAGCGCTGAGGGGGACTATGTGAGGTCTGCCCATTTTCATCTTCTCGGCCGGTATTTTCCACTCTCGCTTGGCCAGGTCAAGCTCTGACCATTCGGCGCGCCTTAATTCGCCAGGCCGGGCAAAAACAAGAGGCGCCAACCGTAAGGCGGCTTTGACGGTCGGAGTTCCGTGGTAACCGTCAATGGCTATCAGCAGCCTGCGGAGGTCCTTAGGGTTAGTCAGGCTCGGGTGATGCTTGGTCTTCGGCGCCTTCAAAGCTCCTCTTAAATCCCAAGCGATGTCCCGAGTCGCCCGGCCGGTGGCGATGGCGTATCTGAAAACCTGACTGGTCAGGGTTCGCATCCGCCGGGCTGTCTCCAGTAATCCTTGACCTTCAATCCGTCTTAAGACGGCCAGAAGTTCCGGCGGCTCAATCTCATTGACGGGCCGGTGGGCCAGATAAGGGAACAGATGCAGTTTGACGCGGCCGAAGGTGTTTTTAAGATAACCTTCCTTCAGCCCTTCCCGGTGGACTTCCAGGTACTCAAGGGTCAGAGCCCCAAAAGAATTGTCACTGCTCCCTGTCTTGGCGGCCTCTTTCTCCGCCTTCTTCTGGGCGGCCGGGTCGACTCCGGAGATAAGGGCCTGCCGTGCCTGCATGGTTTTCTCCCTGGCCCGGGCCAGACTGACTTCAGGGTAAGGTCCTATTGTCAAGGTTTTGTGTCTCCCCTGGAATCGGAAATTATACCTCCAAATCTTGGCCCCGGTGGTCGGGACATAGAGATACAGCCCTTTCCCGTCCATGGCTTTATACGGCTTTTCTCCGGCCTTCAGACGGCGAATCTGAACATCTGTCAGTTTATTAGTATTGGGTGAATGCATTGGGCTTCCGGTAGAGCGGGTATGACCTAGGCTAGAATATATAATTCTGTTGCGGCTTTGGGTTCAATGCCAGCCCAAAAAGAGCTCAAAACCATGCAGGCTCAGACTTTCAGCAAAGCGGGCATAGACCTGGCTCCAAAGTGGCTGTGCCGGAAATATACCCGCTTTTATCTTGGCTGTAAAGGATTTTAATGCTTTTTCTGGGGCTTTTGGGGTATGGGTGAGGACAAAAGAAAACCCCGGAAACCTTTTAATGGTGCAGCTTACGGGGCAAAATGAGACTTATTGGGACTTAAGTTTTTCTAAGTTATGGTGGCGATGCAGGGACTTGAACCCCGGACACTGCGGATATGAGCCGCATGCTCTAACCGGCTGAGCTACATCGCCTTTTAGTTTTTCCTGATTTATGAGTCAAAAATACGATTTTTAACTGCCTTTGGAGACAGATACCCGCCGCCGGAAAATTGACACTATAGCCAAACGGCTTTTTAAAGTCAATAGGCAGATTAATTTACCTTTTTGCTGCCCTGAACACTTTTATAATTCTGAGGCATTGGCAGGCCATGTGTAAAACTGGCTGACGTGTTCCCCGCCTTCTGGCCCTTACTAGGCTGAGTCTTCATTTACATCTGATTAAAATATGTTTGACAAAATCACTATGACCCTAGGTTTTTTATCTAATAATACAGGTTCTATAAGGCAACTTATTTCTTCAGTCAACTTCTAAAGCAGAGCTGAATCATCTATAAAGTCTCCCTTAAAGTTGTTAAAAACAACTGCTCCATCTATATCACTAGACTCTCCAGCTGCATTATTTGCGTATAAACTAAATAATACTGCTTGCTGATGAGAAAAGTATTTTAAAACTTTTTATACATATTATTTTACAAATATTATAATTTTTATTTTATTTATAATAAAAAATCATCAGTATTTAAGTATATACCAGTGTATTTTTTATAATTTAATATTCTATCTAACTATTTTATAAATTATCAATATCTTATTTCAATATTTAAAGGCCATAAAATACTCAATAATTGTTATTTACTAATGCTGCCTCAAGTGCTTTTCCAGCAGCTAAATTAGAGATGAAACCAGCTTAAAGACAGCGTTTAGAATCAATCATAAATTTAGCGGTTTCCAGATCTTCCTCCTGCTGTAGCAATCCAGTATTCTTTTTAAGTTTCAGTAAGAATTTCTGCTTCTGTGAAATTATTAATATCGTCTGACATATGTAAGATCCTTTTCAGCCAAAAGCTAAACCGGCGATAGAATTTTTAACAAAACTTATTGTCATCATCTATACTGTTTTCGGCGGTCAACCCCATGGAGATGTTCGAACTGACCGCCAACTTCCGTTAACTCAAGTTCAAATACCTTATACCGATACATCCAAGCAGAAAAACACCGGCTCTGCGAATAATGTCCCTGGAGAGAACCAAAGACATATTTTAAACGTCACCGCTGGTCCGCGACAGTCCAGGCACCTGTCTGGTATTTTTAAATAACAGCTCAATAATAACTTGTTTTTCGGCGACTTCTCTTATCAGTTTGAGTTAGGCGAGGAAAATGAGATACCAACCACTCTCCGTTCAATTGTTTCAGCTCTTTAGAAAAATAACAATTTTAATGTGATAAAGTGATAAATTATAAAGTTAGTTTATTAATTATATAAAGCATCTGAGCCGAAAGGCGGCCCATCCAAAGACGCTTCCCTCCGGTTGGTCACCCTTCGCTTCTTACAGTTCTTGCCCGGTCGGAAGAAAAGTGCTAATCTCAGACGGACACATCTTTTTTATCTTTACTGCTCTCAGAAAACTGACATTTTCAGTTTTACTGATGTTGAAATATATTTAATACATAAAGGTGATTCTGCTGGTAATTTAAACGTTATAAGTAATTGATTATCAAAGATAAGCTTTCAATTCAAGGACGGCAATTTTTTAAATGCCCAATATTTAGAAGGCATACATTCCAATAACATTTATGTAATTAAATCTACAGCTGAATTGTTTTTCATAAACTCAAAACGTCTTTATCGCTGTTCAACAAAATTCGTAAAGCCTTTAAGCCGATCGTCTGTGCAAAAAAACATGCAGTTCAGATATTTCAGACTTATAAACCAGGGCTAAAATTTTGGATGCCGACCTAAACGAATTCAAATGCCTATTGTTAAAGAGTTTCAGGTGTTTTTGCCTGTCTTTTTTCGTATCAAATATTCACGGTATTAATTCAAATGCTGCACTTAACCGCAATTAGAGGCTCTATTGATGAAATCAAGATTAACTCTACGATCCGGATTTTCTGTATTTTCTCTGATTACAGCCTTTTTAAGCCTCTTGGTCTTAGTTTCTCCGGCCCTGTCGGACGATCCCCCAACAGACGGCCAGCTCAACCTGACCATCCTTCACACTAACGATATACACGCCAATTACGGCGGTTTCTGGCCGGACGGCCGGGTCTGCTACCAGTCTCTTTGTGAAGGCGGCTCCGGCGGCACTTTACGCCTGGAAAGAGCCATAGCGGCCATGAGAAAAGAGTATCCGGAGTCTATCTTGGTAGATGCCGGAGATCAGTTTCAGGGGACTTTATTTTGGCGTTTAAATAAAGAAACCGCCACTGTGGCGGTCTTAAACAGCTTAAACTACCAGTTTTTTGTGCCTGGCAACCATGAATTTGACGGGGGGATCAATACCTTCAGAAGACTTTTAACCAGCTTAAACGCCCAGGTCCTTTCGGCTAATCTGACTTTGTCCGAACCGCTTTCCGTCCCCTCCAAACTTAAGCCATGGACGATTATGGAAATAGAGGGCCGAAAAGTCGGATTTGTCGGTCTGACCACCCAGACCTCCCAGGTCTCATCCAGTTTGAACAGCCCTGAATCTAAAAGCACAGCCACTTTAAGCGATGAGAAAACAGCCCTGACCGAAGCCGTCAAAAGTCTGGCGGACCAGGATACTGACATAATAATCCTTATATCCCACCTGGGGATTGACGCAGATAAAGAACTGGCGGCCGAGGTCAATGGGATAGATGTCATTGTCGGCGGTCACAGCCACACTTTATTGGGCGAAGGCCTGCCCAGAGCCCAGGGACCCTACCCTACCACAGTTAATTCTCCGGCCGGCCGCCCAGTCCTGATCGTTTCGTCCGGTTCCCACGGACGTTATCTGGGCCTCTTAAAAGTCACCTTTGACGAAAAAGGCTATCCGGACAAATGGTCCGGCAGCCCCATCCCAGTCAATGACGATACCCTGGCCCAGATGAAGGCTCCTGCGGCCAATAAGGCTCTGGCCGCTTTACTGGATGATCTGGCTCTCCCGGCCCAGAACCTCATGGCCGAAAAAATTGGCCAGATTAATGTTCAGGGCCGGGAAACCATGCTTGATGAATACCCAAGAATCTGCCGCCGCCGGGAGTGCCGGACCGGCGATGTGGTCGCCGACTCTTTTCTGAGCTACTTTCCCGAGGCCCAGATAGCTGTTTTAAACGGCGGTTCTATCCGCCATCCGCTGCCGGTCGGCGAAATTACGGTAGCCGATGTCCTTTCTACCCTGCCGTTCGAAGATTTTGTGTTTTATGCCGATATATCAGGACAGGAACTTAATAAGATTTTTGAGCATTCGGCCGACGGTCTGCCCGAAGGCTACTCGGGTAAGTTCCTTCAGGTGGCCGGACTTAAAATCATCTATGAAGTTACTGACCAGAAATGCATTCTGAAAGAGATCCGGTACCAAGACAGCGGTGAATGGAAAAATATCACCCCTGAAGGACGCTACCGCCTCATAGCCCCGGACTTTATCGCCCACGGCGGGGACGGCTTTCAGACCCTGGCTGGCCTTAAATGGACCAAAACCGATCAGCTGACTTCCGATATTCTGGCAAAATATCTAAAAAACGGTCCGGTTAAGGCTGATTTTGAGCCTCGGATTATTTTTGGCCAGGAAAACAAATAAGCCATTGCAGCCTCACTGCCCCTGAGCCCGATAGCGGTTAAACCGCTTAAGCCGGCGGCCCGGAGCCCCGGCCATATTATTCTGACATCATATCAGACCGAAAAGGAGGTCCGCAGACCCCGGCCAGAGGATGCATTTCCGGTCAATGGGGTTAAAAATTTTTATGAAAAAATTTTCCGCGATTTTATTCTTCTTTTTAGCTTTCTTCGTAGTCTCTTTGGCTCAGACATCAGCTCAGGATACTGCCCGGAGAACCGCTCAAACCGAAGACCAGAACGGGCCGCCGAAACTGATCGCCACCGGCCGTTTCGGCAAAAACCTAATTATCTACTTTTCCCAAACCGGTAACACCGAAAAACTGGCCCAGACAATGAAACAGGTGACGGGCGGGGATTTGATCAAAATTGAGACCCAGGAAAAGCTGCCGGACAATGAAAAAGAGCTGATCGAAATGACCACTAATCTGAAAAAAGCTGGCACTAATATAAAAGTTAAAACCCCGCACCCGGACGTGAGCGGTTATGACTTCATCTTTGTCGGCAGCCCGGTGTGGTTCGGCGATGTGGCCGAGCCAACAGCGGCTTTTTTAGTGGGAATGGATTTTATGGGCAAGAAAGTCATCGCCTTCGGCACTTCCGGCAGCGGGCCGGGGCAGGCTTACGACCATCTGACTAAAATTCTTACCAATGCCCAGGTTTTGGAAGGCGGCCAGATCTTTACCAGGCGAATGATGCAGTCGCCTGGTCTGGAAGAAGAGGTCAGCGCCTGGCTTTTAAATATGACCCTGGAATAGTCCCGGCCGGCAATCAGGCCTAAACTATTAATGATCAGCCCTTCTTGCCCATAAAGAAAGGCCGGGCAGTTTAAAATACCCGGCCTTTTGAACCGGCCGGAGGGCTGTTTTTTCCTTTAATTTATCACAGCTGTCCAAGAAAATTTCAAAACTAAGCCAACTGCCGCAGCTCCTTGACAGCAGCTCCCCCTAACCCCTCTAACCGTCAAAAACGGCGATTTGAATTTCTGACCCCTGAAGGGCTTTGAGGTATGCTGTCCAAACAAATCCAGCGCTTAACCCTTGCATGATGACCCTAAGAGAGCTTCTTTTCATTTTGCCCTGGATGGAAAAAGGATTTAGGCAGCCATAAAAGCCGGATCCTCAATTCAGCCGGTTGAGTTGGTCCTGGTTTATGCTGTCCAGGAAATCCGGCCAATCCCGATCTGGGCCCTGACAGCTCGCCCCTGGCAGAGTCAGGCTGAAACAGCCCGGCCTCTCTGCTTTCGTCGCTGGCCTCTGGCGGCAGTTTGTCCAGCCAGGCGTAAAGGCTGTGATGTAAATGAAGACTCAGCCTAAAAATGGCCATAAGGAGGGGGGCGGCGCACCAGCCTTTTTTACACAGGACCTGCTAATATCTTATGATTATGAAAGAGAGCAGGACAGCATAAAGCTGGGTTCTGAGCATTAGGGCCCGTGCCGATGAAGGTCTTAATCTTGAGGCGCCTATTAACTGACGGCCTCGCAAAAAGCCCTTTTTTTAGAAAATTATTGATACCATTACATTTTTTAAACTCGACTTCCGAAAACAGGATTTTACGAATGCATCTTGATATTTGATATTAGTTTATATTCCAGCTGGCGTTCGGGATGTCATTAATGGATATGACCAAAGACATTTGACCCGCTTTCGGGCGATAAAAAAATTTTTTTCCGCCCAGCCGGCAATCGGCCTTATTGAGATTTTTTCGCAATTAGCAACCGCCATATCTCTTGGGTTTCTTGCAAGCCATGTGAAAATATTATCTTTTTTAGTAAATTAAATATATTAAACTTGTTTTTTTAGTCTTATTATATTTTTTTATAATTTTTATAGAATATTAAATTGCTTTTAATGTATTTAATTAAATATAATTTATATAAATTATATTTAGTACTATTATTATAATAATACCAAATATTGCCATGAATTTTTAAGCCTCCATATTGATGAACAATAGACTTCTTCAGATATCTTTATTGGTCATGGATTTTCATGGCAAATAAAATTTGACTCTTCAGATTGCGGTTTCTGAGTTTCCGAAGCCTCGCGGAGCAAAATTATTTTAGATAAAAAATAGCATATTTTAAAAATAATTAGATTTATTATATTAAAAAAATTTAAAACTATAAAAATTGATATCAAAAATAAATAATAATACTACTTTATTTGAAACTAATTATGCATAAAAATTGAATAATTTATTTATAAGCCAAAAATATTTATCATATTATTTAAAAAAGACTGTTTGTAATAATATAAATAAAGCAATATAAGTAAGTCTTTCTTTTTATTTAAGAAAATATTAATCGTATTAATATAAAATTGGGTGGTATAGACACTGCATTAACAATAATTTTTTCAATCAATAATTTTTCAATTCCTCAAATGAGCATCCCAGATGAAATGAGCATCCCAGATGCCTTCGCAAAAACCTCTTTTTTCCGGAAGTCGGGTTCAAAAAAGATAATGATATCAAATATTTATAAATGCACTTTTATGAAAAAGGGACTTTTCGCGAGGCCGCCGAATGATTGACGCAGGAAATAAATGGCCGGCAATGCACACGATTTCGGGAAGACGCGGAAAAATTAGATGCTAAGTTAATTTATTAATTTGAGCAAGTCAACAAGTCAATGGCAAGTCAATGAGCCAGTGGACAGCAGATTACACCAGGATCACCGCAAAATCCTGGGGGCTATGGACCATGACCGAGCAACAAGGGACTGCAGCAGCCTTAAGAGCTTTGACGGACTCCTCAGCTGCTGCCAAGTGACTATGCCGGCCGTAATTTATCCCCAGTTATGGAATTCACAGAGTAACAGAATGTCACTGTAAGGGAAGCTGCGGCTGCCACCAAAGACGGCACCGGTTAGAATCATCCAGGTTAAAAAATTCAGCGAATTGGGTTTTTGTAGATTGCATCTCTAAAAATCGAAACACGCGAGCTAATCCCTGATAAAATTTACACTAAAGTGCCTCTTAAGAATATTAATTGAATTTTATATCGTAATTATACTATAATTACGATGCGCCGCTTGTGCTGCCAAATTGATGTTTCGTTTAAGCCTTTGATTTCATGTGATTTTTTGGGGGCCGGTGTGTTAATTTATAAATTAATTATTAGATTTTATGCCAACTAAGCTTTAATATTGAAAAAGGAATAAAATCCGATCTTGCCAAATCCACGGAAAAGTGCTTAAATCCACTTAACCAATGCCTCTCTGACCAGGAGGCTCGGGTTTTTCAGTCCGCTTTTCCGGGGCAGTAAACTCAGCATTTTGAACGGGCTTTAATGAAACAGTATTTTATATCCACTTTTGGCTGCCAGATGAATGTCTACGACTCGGGCCGGCTGGCGGGACTTCTGGCAGCTAAGGGCTGGAGCCCGGCTGGCGGGAATGATAAAGCTGATTTCATTTTTCTGAATACCTGCTCCATACGGGAAAAAGCGGCCCAAAAAGTCATCAGCCGTTTAAAAGGACTGAAGCCGTTAAAAAAGAGAAATCCGGACCTGATTATCGGGGTCGGCGGTTGTCTGGCCGAACAGGAAGGGCGGGAATTTTTAGGCAAAGTCCCCTTTTTAAGCCTCATCACCGGACCGGGCAGGCTGGCCGAAATCCCGGAAATTTTAGAGACTTTGGATCCACGGGGACCGGCCGTCATTCTGACCGGACAGACTCCGGACAGTGAGTCAGCCCCCGAACCCTGCCCGGCCGGCGGATCAGCCGCCTCGGCTCTGAGTTCCTTTATTACAGTCATGGAAGGCTGCGACAACTTCTGCGCTTACTGCGTCGTGCCTTATCTAAGAGGCAGGGAAAAAAGCCGGCCTTTGAAAGATATTTTATCAGAAGCCGAAAGTCTTATTTCCGGCGGCTGCCGGGAAATCACCCTTCTGGGCCAGAACGTCAATTCCTACGCCCCGGACGGCCTTGATTCAAAGAAAGGCCCGGCCTTTGTCCGGCTCCTTAAGGAATTGGACAGCTATAAGGAACTCTGGCGCCTGAGGTTTACCACCTCCCATCCAAAAGACTTTCCACCTGAACTGATCGGCCTTTTCGGAGATCTCCGAACTTTGGCTCCCCACCTCCATCTGCCTCTCCAGTCGGGTTCGGACCGAATTTTAAAAGCCATGGGCCGCCGCTACGATCGGGCCGGATATTTGAAAACAGTAACCGCCCTGCGCCGGGCTGAACCGGATTTGGCCCTTTCCACCGACATAATTGTCGGTTTTCCGGGGGAAGACGAACGGGATCTGGAAATGACTTTGGAGATGCTGGCCCAAGTCAGATTCGATTCCATTTATTCCTTCATGTACAGTGACCGGCCTCAGACCAAAGCCGCCCTTATGCCCGGAAAAGTGGCTGAGACAGAAAAGGCCCGTCGCCTCGGTCAAGTTCAAAATCTTCAAAAAGCCGTTACTTTGGAAATAAATGAATCCTACGCCGGACGGACGGTGGAAGTCTTAGTCGCCGGCCCTGGCCGGGAAAAAGGTCAGATGTCCGGCCGGACTGGGAGCTTAAAGACAGTCAATTTTCCGGGTTCGCCCGATCTCTGCGGCCGATTGGTTCCGGTCAGGATAGAAAGCGGCTGGACAGCCAGCCTCTTAGGCCAGCTTGTCAGTTAATCAGCCAATATTCCGCTGTCTATCAGCCAGGCGGAAGCGGAATGATTAAGAGGATCATATGATCGATCGTTACAGTCGTCCGGAAATGGCCGAGATCTGGTCACTTAAAAATCAGTACAACTCCTGGCTCAAAGTAGAACTGGCCGTGGCGGCCGGTCAGGCTGAAATGGGCTTGATTCCGGCCGATGCGGCCCTCGAAATTCAGGAAAAAGCCCGCTTTGAGGAAAAACGCATTGAGGAAATTGAAAAGGCCGTCGGCCACGATGTCATTGCCTTCATTACCTGCCTGGAAGAAAACATCGGCCCCTCGGCCCGGTTTCTGCACTTCGGCCTGACTTCCTCGGATATTCTGGACACTTCTCTGGCCCTGCGCCTTTTGGAAGCCGGCTGGAAGATCCACAACGATGTCCGGGAGCTGATGGAAACGCTCAGGGAAAAAGCCTTAAAGCACAAAGATACGCCCATCATCGGCCGCAGCCACGGCATCCACGCCGAACCGACCACCTTCGGCCTTAAACTGGCCGCTTTCTACGCCGAGTTCGAACGCCACGAAAGAAGGCTCCACCTGGCCCTGGAAGATTTAAGGGTCGGCCAGCTGTCCGGCCCGGTCGGCAATTACAGCGCCGCTTCCCTGTCGCCGGAACTGGAAGAAAGAGTCTTAGCCAGACTGGGGCTGAAACCGGCCGTCATTTCCAGTCAGATTATCGCCCGGGACACCCACGCTTTTTTCTTTCAGACCCTGGCCATTCTGGTGACCACAGCAGAAAAACTGGCTGTGGAGATCCGCCATCTGGCCAGAACGGAAGTGGGCGAAGTTGAGGAAGCATTCGGCAAGGGGCAAAAAGGCTCTTCGGCCATGCCCCATAAAAAGAATCCCATAGGTTCGGAAAATATCACCGGTTTGGCCCGCCTGGTCAGGTCTCTGGCTCAGGCGGCGGTCGATGACATGGTCCTGTGGCATGAAAGGGACATCAGCCACTCGTCGGTGGAAAGAATCATCGCCCCGGACGCCACCGTCTATACCAATTATCTCTTAAACCGCTTAAACAGTCTGGTCCGGGGTCTGGTCGTCAGACCGGACCGGATGCTCAGGAATCTGGAACTGACCCGGGGGCTTTTCAATTCCCAGGAAGTCATGCTGGCTCTCTGCCAAAAAGGTCTGACCCGGGTTAAGGCCTATGAGCTGGTCCAGAAACAGGCTTTGGCCGCCTCAGAGGGGGCAGGGGATTTTCTGGAACTTTTAATGAACAATCCTAAGATAAAAGAGCGCCTGAGCCAGGAAGAGCTGACGGCCATCTTTAAGCCGGACCGCTTCGCCCGCTGGACCGGCATCATCTTAGAGCGGGTCTTCGGCCAGGGGGCCTCGGCGCGGATCATACCGTCGGGCAACGAAGAAAAACATTTTTAAAAACTTTTTCAGGTAAGCCACTTCATGCCAGATTCCCAGGAGCACAGTCCCCCGCAGCACGTAGCCATTATCATGGACGGCAACGGCCGGTGGGCCGAAGCCCGGGGCCGGAGCCGCTCCGAGGGACATCTGGCCGGAGCCGAGCCTGTTCGGACCATATTAAAAGCCGCTCACCGCCAGAAAGTCAGGTACCTGACCCTTTACGCCTTTTCCACCGAAAACTGGGCCCGGTCCAAAGAGGAGGTGGAAAACCTTTTTTCTCTTTTAGTGCGGTATCTGGATTCAGAGACAGCCGAACTCCTGACGTCCGGGGTCCGCTTGCGGGGAGTCGGCGACACCGGCCGCCTGCCCGAGGCCACCCGGGCAGCTCTGGCCCAGGCCGAGGAACTGACGGCCGGCAATACCGAGCTGACTCTTTCTTTGGCCTTATCTTACGGCAGCCGGGCCGAGCTGACCCAGGCGGCCAGGAATCTGGCCCAGGAAGCCCAAAAAGGCTTGATCGATCCCTCGGCCGTTACTGAAGAGGACTTCGCCCGGCGCCTGTGGACCGGAATCCTGCCGGAAGTCGATCTTTTAATCCGGACCGGAGGCGATCAAAGGATCTCCAATTTTCTCCTGTGGCATTTAGCTTATGCGGAACTTTATTTTACTGACACCTTATGGCCCGACTTCGGGGAAGAGGATTTTCTTCTGGCCTTAAACGATTTCCAGGGCCGCCGGAGAAGATTCGGCCGGGCTTAACAACCCAAAGGATTTTTCATGAAAACAGCCATCTCCACCAATGCCGCTCCCGGAGCCATCGGACCCTACAGTCAGGGCGTGGTTGCCGGACACGCTGTCTACGTCTCCGGGCAGCTGCCCATTGATCCGGTGACCGGCCAAATGCCCAAAACAGCCGCCGAGCAGGCCCACCAGTGTCTGACCAATATAAGGGCCATTTTGGAAGCCGCCAATTCCAGTCTGGCCGATGTGGTCAGAGTGGGCATATTCATGACCGATCTGGCCGAATTTACGGCCGTCAACGAAGTCTACTCCTCCTTTTTCTCCACCCCTTATCCGGCCAGAGCTACAGTTCAGGTAGCCGCCCTGCCCAGGGGGGCTAAGGTGGAAATAGAGGCCGCAGCCGTCAAGTGACAGATACTGTCCCTTCCGGGCCGGCGCCCGTCTCCGGCCCGGCTGACTTTAGCCCGGAACCGGTCAGTCTGCCTCTGGACCTGATTGCAGGGGCCTGGCCTTTCAGTCTGACCGGAGAGACGGCTCTTTTAGCCGAGTCTGTCCGGGAGCTGGGCATATTAAGGCCCCTGTGGGCCATAAAAGGCTCCGGACAAAGCTACACGGTCATAGCCGGCTCAAAAAGGCTGAAAGTTTTAAAAGATTTAGGCTCAAAAACCGTCCCCGTCCTGGTCCCCAAAGATCCGGAGCCCGATTTATTTCGTCTTTGGTCTCTGGCTCTGGCCGACAATCTGGGCCGAAGCTACAATCCGGCCGAAAAAGCCCTTTTATGGCGGGCCATGTCAGATGATCTTTCCGGCCGGGCCAAAAGCCTGATCAAGTTCCTGGAACTGCCCCGGGCCGATAAAGTTTTGGACCAGTACTATAAAGCGGCCGTTCTGCCGCCTCCGGCCTTATGTTCTTTGGCCTGCGGCCGGCTGGACCTGGAATCAGCCGCTTTAATTTCCGATCTGGGCTCTGATGCCTCACCGGTCTGGGCCTATCTGGAACAGCATAAGCCCAGTCTCCAAAACCGGAAGCTGTGGCTGGAATGGCTTTTGGACCTGAAAAGAGCCCGGAATTCCGATTTTTCCTTTCTTTTCAAATCACTGGATCGGACCCCGGGACCGGATACTCCGGGCCAGGCCGCCGAAATGTTCCGCCAAAAGCTCTGGACCTTGAGGTTTCCTAAGTTGGCCGCCTATACGGCCCGGCGGCATAAATTACTGGACAGTCTGCCCCTGCCCCCGGAAGTGCGCTTAAAAGCCGATCCCAGTTTGGAGGATCTCTTTCTGACCCTGACCCTGACGTTAAAATCAGCCCGGGATTTAGAGGATTTAAGTCCGAAACTGGCCGAATTAAGCCGGTCTCCCTCATTTTTAAACCTGTGGGATCTGAAATGGCCGGGGGACGGAGATTTCTAAAATTAAAGAGCACAGCCGGAACCAAAACCCGGAACAAAGCCGCATGAGGCCCCGTTTAAACGGCCAGACCGGTCCGGCGCCTGATCGGTATTTGGCCGAAGAAGAGTTCGCTGATTCTTCTTTCTACCCCCAGTACAGGCCTGAGGTCATTGCCCCGCTGACTGCGGCCGACTATCCTTCCTTTTCGGCCGGAGATCTGGTTTTGACCCGCCACCGGGGTTCTTTTATCCGGCCCTGTCCGGCCACTCCTTTGTATAACTGCTGCGGCCTGAATATTATTCACATAGGCCAGGGCTGTCATTTAGGCTGCCAGTACTGCATTCTGGCCGCTTACCTGGGCTCTGCGGCCGTGTTCAGATTCGGGAACGCTTTAACCGACGGACTGGCCGAAATAAAACGGATTTTAGATGATATTGAAAATTCCGGCCGCCCCCAGGATCCGGAAAAATCCTACCGGTTCTGCACGGGCGAATTTACCGATTCTTTGGTTTTCGACCGGGGCTTTAATATTTCTGAAAGCTTAATTTTACTTTTTTCCAACTATTCCAAAAGCGTTCTTGAACTAAAAACCAAGACCGCCGGCATTGACCATCTTCTGGCCTTGGACCACCGGGGCCGGACAGTCATAAGCTTTTCCGTCAATTCGCCCTTTATTTCGGCCGGGACCGAATCCAGGGCCGCGCCCTTGATTTCCCGCCTGAAAGCAGCCCGAAAAGCAGCCGACTGGGGCTACAGCATAGGGCTTCATTTTGATCCCATTGTCTGTTATCCCGGCTGGAGCAGGGGTTACCTGGAAGCGGTCGGGCTGATTGACAAATATGTGCCCTGGAATAAAGTGGCCTGGATTTCTTTGGGCTGTTTCCGGTATTTAGGGCCGTTAAAAAACATTCTGCTGAAAGATAATCCGTCAGCCTTATTTGACGGGGAGTTTATCCGGGCCCATGACGGCAAAAAACGCTATCCGCGCCCTTTAAGATACCTTCTGTACAAAAGCTTGCTGAACTTTCTGAAGCCTCACCTGTGCCCCCTGACGACGGTCTACCTGTGCATGGAAAGCGGCCGCATGTGGCGGGACCTTTTCGGCTTTGACCCGGGAACCTCAGGTTTGGCCGCCCGCTTCAGAACCGCCCCCCTGACCTCAGCCTGGACTTTCCGCCCGCAAATCAAAAACAGCTGACTGGCTTTCTGCCGGCCGGCTGCGGACAAAACATCCCCAAGACCCCTCAGCCCCCGGAAAAAACGCCGAATCCTGACCGAATCCTCAGCTGGGCCCCTGACTGCCGCAGGAGCTGACAGAACGCCAGGCCTGCCTCAGAGACAGGAGAGACGCTTCAGTTCAGGAAGACTGCTGATTTCCCGTCTGAGCCTTATCGGCCTCAACCGCCTCATCCGGCTTACCCGGGGAGGCTGGAAGCCGCCCGGCGTCCGTGACTGCGGGCTTTAATGCAAAAAGACATATTGCATAGGCTGTAAAATCCTGCTGCCCGGCCTGCAGGCGTTCACCGCTCTGTATGTCAAGGGCCGCCGGCCCCGGCAGCCCGTCAGAAGAGGAACTAATCGCTCATCGCGAGCCGGTTTCCGAAGCGCTCCGCTCCCGGCGCGGCGGCGGCGTAAAGCTGACGCCAGTAAAGGGGCATGAGCAGTCGGTTCGCCGGCGTAAATCCCGAACCGCAGGCCTCATATGCCCGGATCAACCGGAACAGGCTGAGACGCCTTATCAGAGGCTTCCTGGCGCCAGGCCTGCGGCCTGATTACAGCCAGGGAAAGGGGAGAACAGGCAGCCGCCTAATCTGCGTCAATTCCGGCGCACCGGAGCATCCGCATGTTAAGACATCTTTTTACCGCAAAAGGCTGTAAATAATAGCTGTAAAATCAAAAAAATGACTTTACATAGTTATATAATGCATATTTTATGATTTAATAATTATAGAGATTAGAGAATCAATTGTTTATTAATTACGGCGCTTAAGGCTCTATGAAGCATTGGGTATAAACCCAATGCCAAGTAAAAATGATGAAAAAATCAGGAATACAGCTAATTAATCTTCAGGGCAGGGATCTGCTCACGATTTTTCAAAATAATTCCTTGAAAATATAAGAGACATAAAATTCCTGTTAAAGATTCGGCTGCCTTTTAAGGTTCCGGAAGCCTAAGAAACCATCTTTTTTTAATTATTGACAAAGATTTTTTTGATTTTTTCGGAGTCTCGTAAAAAAAGTTGCTAAAAAAAACACATAACATACTGAAACTATTATGGAAAAAATTTTCCCCGGCTGACAAAAATTTTTTCTAAAAGCTATTGCTACTGAGTTTCAATTATGATAGTCTTTGTTCAATAATACACCTCACCCGCTCCCGGGGCCATGAATGCTTCCGGGAAACCAGGGGAAATATTCAGGAGAATCAAATATGGCCAATGTTTTGATTGTTTACGGTTCAACCACCGGCAATACCGAGTGGGTTGCCAATCAGCTGTCCGCCCAGATCAAAGAAGCCGGACACTCAGTGGAAACCACCAATGCCGGCAAAGCCAAGCCTGACGGTCTCTGCTCCGAACGGGATCTGGTCCTGTTCGGCTGCTCGACCTGGGGACAGGATGAAATTGAACTCCAGGACGACTTTATTCCCCTGTTCCAATCCTTCGACAAAATCGGCTGCTCCGGGATCAAGGCCGGGGTGTTCGGCTGCGGCGATGAAGACTACACCCACTTCTGCGGGGCGGTGGACGCCATTACCGATAAACTCGGGACGCTGGGAGCCAAAGTGGTGGGCGACAAGCTGAAAATTAACGGCGACCCAGGCGACTCGGCGGCAGCCATCAAAAACTGGGGCAGCTCGGTCCTGGCGGCCATTTAACTGCCCTCCTCCCGGCCGCCCGTGGAACGGCGGCCGGTTTAATCATTAAAAAATTCGGAGCATATCTCCAAAGACGGGTAGTAACATGGAAGCAGAAAACTCTCTTGTCAAGATGTTCAATCATGTCTGGCCTCATTTAGGCGAACGGGAACGCCGCCTGGTCGCGGCCGGCGAAGCCCGTCGCATCGGACGCTGCGGCATCTCCATGGTTTCCAGGGCCTGCGGCCTTTCCCGTGTCACCATCACCAAAGGGCTCCGGGAATTGGACGAAGCGCCTCTGGAACCGGGCAAAACCAGACGCCCAGGGGCCGGCCGGCCCAGAGTTGAAAGAGTCGACCCCGGCCTTTGGGCTTCTTTGGAAACTCTCGTCTGCCAGAGTAAGGGCGATGCTCAGGAGGCCGCCCTGCTGTGGACCGGCAAAAGCACCCGCCAGCTGTCCAAGGAACTGACCAATAACCGGCACCCCATAAGCCATGAGAAAGTGGCCCAGATCTTACGCCAGAAAGGCTTCCGGCTCCAGGGCACCCGCCAGGCTGAAGACGGCGCATCTTCGCAGGTCCGCCAGGAACAGTTTCAGTTTCTGGACCTGAAGGTCAGGGAGCTTTTGGATAAGGACTGCCCGGTCATCTTCATTGAAACCCAGAGGCAGAACTCGACCTGGCTGTGTCAGGACCGGGACCGGGGCGACTGCGAACGGGGGACGGAAGCTTTGGGCCCCGACTGGCCCGATCAGCTTCTGGCCGGAGAATTTCCGACCGGTATTTACGATCTCCGTCTGGCCCGGGAATGCGTCAACGTGGAAACGGCCTGCGACAATCTGGCCTTCACCGTGGACTCCGTTTTCGGCTGGTGGGACATTGAAGGGGCCAAACTTTATCCCCAGGCCGGGACTTTAGCCTTAATCACCGAGATCCAGTCCCCGGAAAAACTGGCCGTCTGGCGGAAAGAGAGCCAGAGACTGGCCAATTTCACCGGCCTTTCGGTCACTCTGCACCGGCTGCCGCCGGGTACGACCAAATGGAACAGGCCTTCCTTGCGGCTCTTCTCCTTCACTTCCTCCCACTGGTCCGGAGCCGCCCCCAAAGATCACGAAACGGTGGGCAAACTTATCGGCCACAAGGACGAGGTCCGGACCATGGCTGTAGGCTTGCGTCTGGATCACAGCCGCTATGCCGAACCTTCGGCCATTTTGGAGGAAAAAAGCGCCTTTAACCTGGAGACCACCTGGAATCTGGCCTTCCAGCCCGAATTTGGTGAAGATAACGAGGCCCATGATCGCCTGGCCGCCGCTATCTGATCCTTGGCCGTCTGGCCTTTACCGCCCGGGATCATTTCCCAAGGGCCAGACGGCATTTGACTATTCTATCTGTTTTGTTTCGCTGCTCCGTTTCCGAAATGAAAATTATTCGTTCAGCGGAATTCAGATATTATCATAAATGCCTGACGAAAAAAGCCGCCGCTTCAATATTCGCCGCCTTGACTCTTCTTTTTCTCCGCCGCCAGATCATCCCGCTTCTTTTTAAATCTGCTGCCGGCGGCTTTTTCCGTTTATGCTGCTGCACTCAGCAAATTGTTCATATCCCGCCTGCTCAAGGAAAAATCATGCAAAATCAGTGAGTCATAAGAAACAGCAATTTTGCAATACCAGCTGGATTTCATAATATCCTTGCCGGAAGATCTAAAACAATATGTAATATTGCGTAATATTTTCAGAATTTTTCTCAGCCAGTTCTGTGAGATAATTTTTTTTGCTGAGTTCCCGAAAATTATCAGAACCTTCAGCAGACTGCTTGTTTTCAGCAGGCTTGTTTCGTCAGTGCGCACGGACTCTCCCGCTTACTGCCGTCTGCTGTACCCGCTTCCAGTCTTTGGCGGAAGGCGGCGCTGCCGCCGCTGACTTCCGCTGCCTGTTTCAGGCGTTTCAGAATGATGCGTCACTCTGACCAGCAGAGCGGCGGTCATTTTAGGGAGGCCGAAAACTTGCCGCCGCCGGCCGAAGTTCAGGTCTGCCGCAGTGATCAGCGATACATGCCCGCAAAGTTTGGCTTTGCCTGAAACAGCGGCCGGCCGCCGTTAAGCGAGAAGGGAAAATACCCGGCGAATCCAAAGTGAGGCAGGCGCGATTAAGGAGGAGGCGAATCATTTGCCCGGTTTGACCTGATTTCCTCGCAGAGCCTTTCGCCGGACTCCGCTTCTGACGGATCCAGGCCGAGGCTCCGGGTAGGCTGCAGCCGGAGCCGCGGCCTGCCTCACCCATGGCTCCCGGAAGATTCGCCGGCCAGGACCGGCGGCGCCTTTCGAGGCCTGTTCTGGAGACAAGGCGAACCCAACATTTCCGTCACAGGCCAGGCGGGCCGGACGGCTCACGCCAGCAGCGCCCGTTCCGGCCAGCCGGGATGGGCGCGTCCGGCCTGAAGGAACTTTGTGCGCAGCCGCCCTCAGGCCGGTATGACCAGGGGCTCGGCGTCACCCGCCAGCCCGGCGCAGGCTGTTTCCAGGCCGGAAAAACGGCCTGACTATCATTGCCCCACCCCTCGGCGCCTGTCCACGCAATGGGACCGCGGACATTGCCGGGAGCCTTGACCGACTCTGCGGCCCCGACCGGCGCCCGGCCGCGTCTCACCGGCCGGGAGCCAAGTCCGCCGGGACAGTTCTGCCCGGCCCATCCGTCATACCTGCAGCCTGCCGCAGAGGCGCCAGTTGCCGGGCGGACACCTCCTGGACGCCCGGATCTGCTGGGCGGGGGGACACTCGAAAAGGCGTTCCCGCCGCGACTTTACGTCCATTTGAGCCGCCGGCTGGCCGCAGATTTCCCCCGGCCCGTGAAATCCCTGTTTTCATTGCTGATTTTGGGGACCCCAATGGATTTTCCCGGAAACCGCCATAAAAGCCGCCCTGAAGGCAGCGGGGAGGAGGGATTCACATCCGCCCGGGGAAGCCTTTGTTTTTATTACGTATTTTAGGACATTCAAGGGGCTTTCATAAAAAATGTAATAATTCATGAACTTAACTGCATAAATCTACTTATTCTGATTATTAATTATATTTTGCATTAAACAGCTATTCTTAATAAAAGACAAATGCCGCCGAAACTTCTGCATTTTTTCTCAATAAAAAACCGCTGCTGCCCTGTAAAGCCCGGCAATCGCGGCCGCCCTGCAGAACTCCGGGCATTATACCAGGTCTCTTAGGACTCAGGAATATATTTAAAGCCGAGTCTGTAATTTTGGGCTGTGGCTGTCTTCAGGCCTGTATGTTATGATACTGAACTAGGCTTCAGGCGATTTATTAAGGTCTTTGATGTCATTTCAGCCGGCAGCCCTAAAAAACGGTCAGATTTCATCACGGCCCAAAATAACAGCCCCTAAATCCGTTTTGAAAGCAATATATGGGAGGACCCTTGCATTCTGCGCGGCGGCATGGATGCTGCCGGACACAAGCGCCTCGTTCCGTGGCTGATTGTTCGGACATCCATTGCCGGTAAGTCTGAGACCCGCACCCGGGAACCTGTGGCGGAAAGCGCGGGTTTTGAAGAGTCTGCGGACTTCCGGGCCGAGCGCAATATCCTTTTAGTGCCGTCTTCGGCCCGCCGGCCGAATGAAACCGTAAGCGCCAATAAGCCGGAACCCGGCCAGCTCATTGATCAAGCTGTGGATTCCAGTGATCTGGAAAACAGGGAGCAGAAAGGCCTTCCGCCCAAAACCTCCGGCCGGAGGCGGACCAAGCGCCGCCTGGGATAAGCGGTTGATCTGTTACCCAGGAGCCGAAAATGTAAGGCTAAATCAAAAACGGCCGGATCTCCCTGGTTCGGGCTTTAGAAGCAATCAGGCCTGGCCTGCTGGGAAAACTTAAAAGTATTAAAAATTTTTCAGGTGAAATATGATCGACAGCCCGCCCCGCTGGCTATTTCGCTTCCAAAATTACAAACGGGCTTTGATTTTACTGCGCGAGGCCATTGAAGCGGAAAGGGAACTGACTCAACTGGAGAAGGAAGGCTGCATCCAGCGCTTTGAATACGCCTTTGAACTGGCCTGGAAATCCATGAAAGATTATCTGGAAGGCGAAGGCGTGCCGCTGCCTGTCATAACCCCGGCCAGGGTCATCAGGGCGGCTTTTGAGGCCAGGCTGATCCAGGACGGCCAAGTGTAGATGGACGCTATGGACGCACGCAGCGCAATGTCTCACACCTATGATTTTTCCAAATTTGAGCAGGTGATCGCCGATACCGCCCGGCGTTATTTGGCAGCGATGGAAGAGCTGTACATGTTTTTTTTGGCAGCAGAGGCGGATTATGGCGGCTGACCACGGTTTGACCCCGGCCCAGCTCGGCCGCCTCAAAGAGATCCTGGCCCCCTTGGCCGCCCGTCTTGACCGGGCGGTTCTGTTCGGTTCCCGGGCCTCCGGCGCCTACCTTCCCTATTCCGATATTGATCTGGCCCTGTGCGGCCAGGTGGAGGGAAAAGAGGCGGCCCGCCTTTACACCCTGTTCATGGAAAGCAGCCTGCCGTTCAGGGTAGACGTCCTGAGTTACCAAACCATCAAATCCGGCGCCCTGAAGCGGCACATTAATCAGGCCGGCCTGACCTTGTTTAAAAAAGAAGATTTGATGGCCAACGGATGAGATAAAGAAGACAAAAACTCTTGCCGGCCTCTGCCCAGTGCGGAAATGGCTGCGGGACTGCCCCTTCGGCGGCGGAATAGTCTGATGATATCCCCGCCTATTCGGGGACGGATATAAATGACCCGGGAGGAAGCGCAGTGAGAGCAGGAAAACGGCGTCAGCCGCCGGATTTTATACGCAATCAGGCCATTCCAAATCCCGGACGTATGCCGCCCGGAGTCACAGCGCTGAAAAAGCCATATCCGTTCCTGTAATCAGCCCATCCTGTCAGGGGCTTTTTCTTCATATCCAATTTCAGCAATGGCGGGCCATACGGCGCCTGCTGCGTTCCATAAGAGGATGCGGGGCAGGCCGACTGGGCCGATCGTGACGGGCTCCGCCAATGATCCGAACCCTCGGGTTACTGGCGGAGAGGCTGTTTCGTGAACTCACAGACAAAGCGGTCCGGCGGGGGTCTTTTAATTCAGCGGAAGAGTCGATTGATAAGATCCATATATTTATTAATTATCACCATAACGGCCGGAAAGTTTACGTTTGGACGGCCAAAGCTGAAGATATGCCCGCTAAAACGGAGCGGACCGGAGCAGGGCTGTCAGGAGCCAAGCAGATAGTCAGGGAACGGTATCACAGGAGCAAGGGCTGTCCGCAAAAGGCCGGGGCCGCACGGCAGCCGAATCTTACCGTCAATACTCTGTAAAAATCATACCGCATTTATTCAAAAAAGGTAACTAAAAGAATATAAACCCCTAAAAAATCTAAATCCGTCACTTGACACGAAGGCGGTTTTTCCTTATACTCTCGGCCATATATTAAGATAATTTATGGACCCATCTCCCAAGTCAGCGGTTTTTCAGGTTCAGACAAAAATAAAGTAACCGATTTTTTAAGGATTGGCTATGGTTTTTGATTCCCTACATCTGGCAATTATAGTTTTCCTGGCAGCAGCGGCCGTCTTCGCTGCCTCACCGCTCGTTATAGCCGCCTTAATCGCTCCCAGAAACCGGGGCGGGGACTACCAGATGCCCTATGAATGCGGCATACGTCCGCTGGGCCGCTCCTGGGATCATTTCGGCTTTAACTATCATATATACGCTCTTATCTTTATCGCCTTTGACGTGGACATCCTGTACCTGTTTCCCGTCGCCGTCTGCTACCGCAATCTGCCCGGCTGGCTGCCGCTGATTGAACTCAGTTATTTTCTGTTTTTCGTGCTTTTGGCTGTCATTTATTTCCAAGCCAAGGGGGTTTTTACGTGGCCGCGCCGGAAAAGTTATTAGTCGACGGCATCCGGAAGGCCAGAAGCCGGGTTGAGCCGCCCATCATCAATCTCAAGCCGGTTAACTGGTTTTTTGATTTAAACCGGGCCATGTCAATCTGGCCGGTGACGTTCGGTCTGGCCTGCTGCGCCATTGAAATGATGGCCGTCAGCATGGCCAGATTTGACATTGCCAGATTCGGGGCCGAAGTTTTCCGGCCCTCGGTCCGTCAGGCTGACTTATTGATGGTTAACGGCACTGTGACCAAAAAAATGGCTCCGGCCGTCGTCCGCCTGTATGAGCAGATGCCGGCCCCCAAATATGTCATGGCCTGCGGCAACTGCTCCATCTCAGGGGGGCCTTTTAAGTTTGAGGGGCAGTACGGCTTGGTTGAAGGGATCGACCAGCTGATTCCGGTCGATGTCTACATTCCCGGCTGTCCGCCCAGACCCGAGGCTTTTCTGGAAGGGATCTTCAAAGTCCAGGAAATCATTACCGGCCGCCGCTGGTGGCCGGAGCCTAAGGAGATGATCTCATGAACGGTCCGGAACAGTGGCTCAATGACTGGCGGAAAGCCGGGGCCCTGTCCTTGTCCCGCCATGACCCGGCCAAAGAAGGAATAACTGTTTCGGCTTTTCTGCCGGCAGCCGCCTTAATCAGTTCGGCTGAAAAACTGGGGCAGGCCGGCTATACTCTGCTGGATATTTCGGCTCTCGAAGCTCTGGAAGGCCTGGTCGTCACGTATCATTTTGACAGTTTCAAAGAACCGGGCCGGCTGGCTTTGCGGGTCTTAGTCTCACCCCGGAAACCGGCGCTGCCCAGCCTGTATTCCGTCTTCCAGGGAGCCGAATGGCACGAAAGGGAGGCAGCCGATTTTTTCGGACTTGTTTTTGAAAACAATCCAAATTTAATTCCTCTTCTTCTGCCCGACGACCTGCCCGGACCTCCCCCTTTAAGAAAAAAAAACGGGGCTTTATCGCCCATCAGTAAACTGGGCCTTCTGGGGCAGGCGGAAATAATAGATCCCGGTTTCGGGGCGGCCTGCGGGTTGGGGGAATAAAATGACCGGCTGCTTTAATTTCATAAATCCTCTGGCGGTGACGGAAGAACCCGGAACGACGGCCGGAGATTTTTATACCCGGAACTTTGAGAAAAAGGCCGTGCCCGGCCGGATCATCTTAAATCTGGGCCCCCAGCATCCCAGCACCCACGGCGTTCTGCGCATTCTGTGCGAAATGGACGGCGAATACATTGTCCGCTGCGAACCGGTCTTGGGCTATCTCCACCGGATGCACGAAAAAATGGGCGAAGTCAAAACGCCCTGGCAGTTTATTCCCAACATGGGCCGGGTCGATTACCTTCACCCTCTGGCCTGGACCTGGGCTTTTGTCGGGGCCTGCGAACGTCTGGCCGGGATAGAAATTCCGGAAAGAGCCGAGTACCTGAGGGTTATCAGCTGCGAACTGAACCGCATCAGTTCCCATCTCCTGTGGTGGGGCGCTTTTGTCATGGATTTAGGCGGAGTGACTCCCATCCTGTACGCCTTTGAGGAACGGGAAAAAATAAATGACATTCTCCAGATAATTACCGGTTCCAGATTAACCATGTCCAGCTTCCGGTTCGGAGGAGTCTGCACAGACGCCGACGAGCGGTTTAAGTCTTTAGCCAAAGAGTTTATTCCTTACTTACGGGAAAGACTCAAAATGTACAAAGGCTTGGTGACCGACAATATTATTCTCCGCCGCCGCCTGGAGGGCATAGGACCCATGGACGCTGACATCTGCCGGCGCTACGGGGCTACGGGCCCTATTTTAAGGGCCGCCGGTCTGGCCAGAGATACCAGAAAAGACTTTCCATACAGCGTCTACCATAAGTTTGACTTTCCCGTTCCCGCAGGCCCGGCCAACGACTGTTTCGGCCGCTATCTCGTCCGTTTAAGCGAGATAGAGGCGAGCTTAATGATCGTTGAACAGGCTCTGGCCTCCCTGCCCGAAGGCTCCCATATTATGGAAAAAGCCCCCAAGGCCAACTGGAAGCTGCCGGCCGGGGAAAGCTATATGGCAGTGGAAGGCGCCCGCGGCCAGGTGGCCGTCCATGTAGTCAGCGACGGAGGTCCCAAGCCTTACCGGGTTAAACTCCGGGCCCCTGGTTTTTCCAATTTATCCCTGTTTGCCGAGGCGGCGGCCGGAACGCTCCTGGCCGATGCCATCGCCATTCTGGGCAGCTTAGATCTGGTTATCCCGGAAGTGGACCGCTGATTTTTTTAAGGTTTTGGCCCGGGCGCCCGGCCGGAACCGTTTGCCCCGGCCGCTGAGGCCCGGGGTTTTTTACCATTAATTGGATTTAAGGTTGACATATGGATCTCTCCCTTGCCATTTTTGTCCAGATAATCGTGGCTGTGCTTTTAATAATCGGCCTGATGGTCGGCAACGCGGTGGTCATGGTCTACATGGAAAGGAAGGTGGCCGGTTTCATCCAGCGCCGTCCCGGACCCTACGAAGTGGGGCCCTGGGGGACTCTTCAGGCGGTGTGCGATTCCATGAAACTTTTAGCCAAACAGGTTTTTCTGCCGGGCAATGTGGATTTTATCCTGTATTACCTGGCCCCGATTCTGGCTTTCCTGCCGGTTTTGCTTTTATTCCTGCCCGTTCCCTTCGGTCCGATCCTGACCCCTCTCCATATTAACGAAGGCATTGTCTTAATCCTGGCCTTTGCCGGACTGGGAGTTCTGTCTAACCTTTTAGCCGGCTGGTCCTCGAATAATAAATACAGCTTACTTGGAGCCGGGCGGGCTGTAGCCCAGACCGTGGCCTACGAAATACCCATGATTCTGGCCCTTTTGGCCGTCGTCCTCCAGAGCGGCTCCATGGATCTGGCCAAAATAGTCGGGCAGCAGGGCCAGTATCCCTGGCAGTGGAACATCGCCCTGCAGCCACTGGCCTTCTTCATTTACCTGGTCAGTTTGGTCGGGGAAACGAACCGGGCCCCTTTTGATCTGCCGGAAGCGGAATCGGAACTGACGGCCGGCTTCCATACCGAATATTCGGGCATGGGCTTTGCGCTTTTCTTCCTCTCGGAATACGCCAACATGCTTTTAGTTTCCTTTGTCTGCGCCTCTTTCTTTTTGGGCGGCTACAAAGGGCCTTTTCTGGACGGCATCTGGTGGACGTTTATTAAAGCCTACCTGATTATGTTCTTCATTGTCTGGATCCGCTGGACATTTCCCCGGGTCCGCTTTGACCAGCTTTTAAATATTAACTGGAAATGGCTTCTGCCGCTGGGCCTTTTAAACCTGTGGCTGACAGCCGTCCTGGTTAAATTTCTGGTTTGAGTTTTCAGCCGGAGCGCCGGAAAATTCCGACCCGGAGACCTGGGCCGCCAGGCGCCTTCCGATCGGTGTTTAGCCGCAAGTTCAGCCGGCTAAACGTTTTGGCGGCTGGGCAGGCCGTCGTTACTGCCTTCACAGGGTTAGACGTTAGTCTTCCGATGAAGCAGGAACCCACTGAGGCTACCAGGAGCAGCAGCTTTTCTGGCTCTGTGGGAATCCCCCGACTTCAGGCGGGGGAGGATGTCAAAGGTCAAGGATATATATGCTGAAAGCAATCTGGGACAATATCAAAGGGCTCTACAGTCTCCTGGTGGGCCTGTCCATTACCGGCCGGTACCTGGTCAGCCCCAGGAAGACCATTCACTACCCCCGCCAGGTGGTGGACGATGAAATCCTGGCCTCTTTCCGGGGACCTCTGGAACTGACAAGGGGCAGAAAAGAACCGGGCCAGACCAGATGCATATCCTGCCAGATGTGCGTGCGGGCCTGCCCGGGACACTGCCTGACAGTCATTAAAGGCGATGCCAAAGCCCCGTCCCGCTGGATCTACGATTTCAGCCTGTGCTGCCTGTGCGGGGCCTGCGTGGAAGCCTGCCCGGCCGGAGCCCTGGCCTTTTCCCATAAAGTTTATCTGGTCGCCACCTCCAGGGAAGAATTAAAGCTTGATCTTTTAGCCGACCTAAAAGCCAGGACGGAAAAGGAGGCTCCCCCGAAAAATGAATAATACAATCAGCCAATTTTTCCAGTCAGCCGGACATTTATTAGCGGAATTGGAGCAGTCCTTGGCCCCGGTTCTGCCCGGTCAGGATCTGACGGCATTAGCCGCCTTTGCCGTGTATGTTTTAATAATCCTGGGCGGGGGCCTGACCGCCGTTTTAGCCCGCAACCTGGTCCGGGCCATGATGGGCCTGGTGGTGACGTTTTTAGGCGTGGCCGGGATGTACCTTTTACTGGCCAGCCCCTTTTTAGCCTTCATGCAGCTTTTAATCTACATCGGGGCCGTCTGCGTCTTAATCTTCTTTGCCATCATGCTGACTAAAAACACTTCCGACGGCGAGGAAACCAGATACCCGGCCGTCTGTAACGTACTTCTGGCCGTCCTGGCCGCTCTGGCCCCGCCGGTTTTAGCCGGACCTATCATTTATAAAGCGGCTGCTTTAATACCCACCAGAACTCCGGTCGACAGCACGGCCAACTTAGGCGAGGGGCTTCTGTCTATGGATCTGGTGCCCTTTGAACTTATCTCCGTCATATTACTGGCGGCCATGGCCGGAGCCGTCTTTCTGGCCTGGCCTCATCCTGGGGGGGATAAATCATGACTCCCCTGACTTTGTTCCTCCTGGCCTCACTGCTTCTTCTGGTCCTGGGGCTGATTGGCCTCATTACCCGCCGGACGGTGGTGGGCCTTTTGATCTCCGTTGAACTTCTGCTGAACGGAGCCGGCCTGTCCATAGTCGCGGCCGCTAAAACCTCCTCAGTCAGCGGGCTTCTGGACATCCACGGCCAGCTGGCGGCCTTGTTTGTCATGGGTTTAGCCGCCGCCGAGGCCACGCTGGTTCTGGCCATGGTCCTGGTGGTCCAGAGACGCTTCGGCCGGACAACCACCGACACCATTTCAACCATCAAGGGGTCGTGAGCGTGAAAATCATTGAGTCATCCCTGGTTTTATGGCCCCTCCTGACGACTTTGGCGGCCCCCTTCATTGTTTTAATCTGCGGCCGGAACATAAACCTCCGGGAAGGCATCTCCTTTATAGCCGGGACCATCACTTTCGCTCTGGTTCTAAGCTGCGCCCCCACAGTTTTAGACGGCGGCATACTCAGATACGAACTTTTCCGGATACTGCCGGGCATCACCATCACCTTCGCCATGGACGGCCTGGGCTTTATATTTGCTTTTATCGCTCCTTTTTTATGGGTCCTGGCCACGAGCTACAATATCGGCTATATGAGGTCCTTGAATGAGCACGCCCAGACCAGATATTACTTCTGTTTTGCCGTGGCCATTTTCGGGGCTGTGGGAGTGGCTCTGGCCGCCAACGTCTTCACCCTGTACCTGTTCTACGAAATAATCTCTGTCTTTACCTATCCTTTAGTGGCCCACCACCAGGATGAAGAAGGCTTTGAGGGGGCCAGGAAGTATCTCGTCTACCTAATGGGCACCTCCAAGCTGTTCCTGCTGCCGGCCATGGTTTTAACCTACGTTTTAGCCGGAACCTTGGATTTCCCCTTAGGCGATATCCATAAAGGCATCTTCAGTCCCGAAGTGACGGCCGCTCACCCGGATTTAGTCCGTCTGACCTATGTTCTCTTTATCGCCGGTCTGGCCAAAGCGGCCCTGATGCCCTTCCATAACTGGCTGCCCTCGGCCATGGTCGCCCCCACTCCGGTCTCGGCTCTGCTCCACGCCGTGGCCGTGGTCAAGGCAGGCGTATTTTCCGTCAGCCGGATTATTCTGTCCGGTTTCGGAACCGATACCATGACCTCCTTAGGGCTGTCCGTGCCCACCGCTTACGTGGCCGCCTTTACCATTGTGGCGGCCTCGCTGATTGCCTTAACCAAAGACGACATTAAAGCCCGGCTGGCCTACTCCACAGTCAGCCAGCTGTCGTACGTGGTTATCGGGGTGGCTCTGGCCGTGCCTTTATCCGTTCAGGGCGGACTGCTGCATATCGGGCACCACGCCTTTTCCAAGATCACGCTCTTCTTCGGGGCCGGGGCTATCTACGTGGCCTCCCATCTGAAATCCATAAAGAAAATGAACGGGCTGGGCCGCCAGATGCCCCTGACGTTCGGCGCTTTCGGTCTGGCCTCCCTTTCCATGATCGGTATGCCCCCGGTCTGCGGCTTTGTCTCCAAGTGGTATCTGGTTAACGGAGCCCTGCAGCAGGAACAGTTAATCCTGCTCATTGCCCTCCTGGCCTCGACCCTCTTAAACGCCGGTTATTTTGTGCCTATTTTCTACCGGGCCTTTTTTCTGGCTCCCGACCCGGCCGCCAATATTGGGCAGTATAAAGAAGCGCCCCTGTGCATGGTCATTCCCTTAGTCCTGACCAGTTTGGTTTCGGTCTTACTGGGCTTCTTTCCGGGTCTCTTCCAGAACTTCATACGGGTCTTCGGCGGATTTTAGCCGCCGGACCTCTTTGATTTACAGGTTTAGGAGTAACAGTGTCCTCCTCTAATGAAAATAAAGGGTTTTTAGGCAGCTTCTTAGCCGCCCAGCTGACCCCGGGCCGGATAAAGCTCTGGCGGGGGATCTTCTTTGCCGTCCTGGCTCTGGCGGCCCTTTTAAACCTGGTCATCAAAAACCATCATCCCCACTTCGGATACGATAAATATCCACTCTTCTGGCCGGTTTTCGGGCTGGCCGCAGGCCTGATTCTGGTTTTGGTGGTCAAGAAAATTATCCAGCCCCTGATAAAAAAGCCCGAGGATTACTATGGCGACATCTGATTTTTTCCATCCCTCGGCGGCCTTTCTGATGATGGCGGTCATTCTCCCTTTCCTGCCCGGCAACCGCCGCTGGAAATGGCTGTTGCTTCTGCCGCCCATTGCGGCCATTTACGCGGTCTTCACCAATCAGCCGGGCGATCATCTGTCCCTCGGCTGGCTGGGCCAGACTCTCAAGCTGGGCCACGTGGACGCTCTGTCCACCGTCTTTGCTCAGGTCTTTGCGGTCATGAGCCTGGCCGGTCTTATCTACTCCCTACACGTTAACGATAAAGGCCAGCATGTGGCCGCTCTTTTATACGTGGCCGGAGGCTTCGGCTGCGTTCTGGCCGGGGATTATTTAAGCTTATTCGCTTTTTGGGAACTTATGAGTCTGGGCTCGACGTTTTTAGTCATGCTCAACAGGACCAGGGAGTCGGTTCTGGCCTCGTTCCGGTATTTTCTCTACCATACCCTGGGCGGGCTTATACTTCTGGCCGGCATCCTGCTCAGATACCGCCTGGCCAATTCCTTTGATTTCGGGCCTATTCCGGCCGACGGAGCCCAGCTGGCCGACTGGCTTATTCTGACCGGTTTCTGCGTTAACGCCGCCGTGGTGCCTCTCCATGCCTGGCTGCCGGACGCCTACCCCCGGGGGACGGTGACCGGTTCGGTTTTCATGTGCGCCTTTACCACCAAAACAGCAGTTTATGTGCTGGCCAGAGCTTTCGCGGGCTGGGAAATACTGGCCGCAGCCGGTACGGTGATGGCTGTTTACGGGGTTATTTACGCTTCCATGGAAAATAACGCCCGCCGGATCCTCTCCTATCACATTGTCTCCCAGGTAGGCTACATGGTGGCCGGTATCGGGGTCGGAACGGCCATGACCATAAACGGGGCTTCGGCCCACGCTTATGCCCACATCTTATATAAGGGCTTGCTGTTTATGGGGGCCGGAGCAGTTCTGTTCTCCACCGGCACGGCTAAACTGGATGAGCTGGGCGGTCTGGCCGCCCGCCTGCCCTGGGTCATGGTTCTGTACATGGTGGCCGCTCTGTCAATTTCCGGCATGCCTTTGTTTAACGGATTCGTCTCCAAGACCATGACCATTGCCGGCGCGGCCGAGGCTCACCGGACCTGGGTGGCTCTGGGCCTGGAACTGGCGGCCGTAGGCACGTTCATCTCGGTCGGCTTAAAGCTGCCCTACTTTGCTTTCTGGGGAGGAAAACCCACGGATTACCAGCGGGCTTTAAAGCCCATTCCGGCTAACATGTACTGCGGCATGGCCATTTTAGCCGTTCTTTGTGTAGCTCAGGGCCTTTGCCCGGAAATCCTTTACCGCTACCTGCCCAGGCCGGAAGCGGTCAGTGAGTTTCAGCCATGGACAGTCTGGAATGTCCTTCAGGCCGTAATGCTTTTAGGTTTCTCAGGCCTGGCTTTCTATTTCATGCGGGGCGTCATTGCTCCCCACAAGGCTTTGAACCTGGATTTCGACCTTTTCTACCGCCTTATCGGCCGGTCGGTTCTGTTCTTTGTCTGCCGGCCTTTGGCCTTCTTCGACGGCCTCTGGACCAATGTCTGGAACACGGTCGGCTTAAGGCTGCTGAAAGCCTTCGGCCTGGGCACCTCGGTCTTTGATAAAAAAGCCATTGACGGAGTGGTGGACGGTTCAGCCAAAAGCGTCAGCTTTATAGGCCACTTAGGGGCTCTCGTCCAAAACGGCAGACTTCAGGAGTACTTAGGGCTGACGGTTATTCTGGCCCTTTTGATTATGGCCTTTTTCTGGTACGGGCTTTAGGCATTAGCTTTTTATAAGTGCTTTTAAGTTCCCAGCGGTCTTTAAGACAACCAAACGGATGCTGAATAATGGATTCTAGCTTCAATTACCCGGTCTTATCCATCCTGACCTTCTGGCCTCTGGCGGCGGCCGTCCTGCTGGTTCTGGCCAGAACGGAGAAGGCGGTGCGACTGTGGACTTTGGCGGCCTCTTTAATAGAAGTGGTCCTGGCCTGGCCCCTTTTAGGCTTCCGGAACGTCAGCGGTTTTCAGTTCCAGGAGCTGCTGAACTGGGCACCCCAGTGGGGTCTGAGTTACAGCTTAGGCGTAGACGGCATAAGTATCCTTATGATCTGGCTGTCGATTCTGACTCTGCCATTATGCGTTCTGTGTTCCTGGACTTATATCGGCCGAAGAGTCAAAGAATTCCACGTCTGCCTGCTGCTTATGACTACGGCCTGCGTGGGGGTCTTCTCGGCTCTGGATCTGGTTCTGTTCTATGTCTTCTGGGAAGCTCTGCTGATTCCCATGTACCTGATGATCGCCATCTGGGGCGGAGACGAACGACGCTACGCTTCCATTAAGTTCTTCCTTTATACTCTAGCCGGCTCAACCTTACTGCTGGCGGCCATAGTGGCTTTAAGGATCGAGGGCGGGACATTTTCCATCCCCGAACTGATGAACAGCCAGTTCTCCTTTAATTTCCAGTACTGGGTCTTTCTGGCCTTCTTTCTGGCCTTTGCCATCAAAGTACCCATGTTTCCCTTCCATACCTGGCTCCCGGCGGCTCACGTTCAGGCTCCTTCGGCCGGCAGCGTTATTCTGGCTGCGGTCCTGCTTAAGATGGGAACATACGGGTTTTTAAGATTTTCCCTGTCCATAACTCCGGCCGCCAGCCAGTATTTCGCGCCCATGATGATTGCTATTTCCATAGCCTCCATCCTCTACGGCGGGGCCATAGCTTTGGGCCAAAAAGACATCAAAAAGCTTATTGCCTACTCTTCCGTAGCCCACATGGGCTTTGTGACTCTGGGCATCTTTTTGTTCAGCTTAAACGGGATCAACGGGGCTATCTTCCAGATGCTCAACCACGGCATCATTACCGGGGCCATGTTTATGCTTATCGGGGCCGTCTATGAGCGCAGCCATTCCCGGGAAATCGCCAGGAACCTGGGCTTGGGCAAATATTTGCCGGCTTTTATGTTCTTCTGGGGACTTTTTGGCCTGGCCTCTTTCGGCTTCCCGGGCACGAACGGATTTGTGGGCGAATTTTTAGTCATTGCGGCCGCTTTCCAGAGCAGCCTGACCGTCGGCCTGCTGGTTATCCCCGGAGCTCTGCTGGCTGCGGCTTATATATTAAAAGTGACCTTAAAAATGGCCTGGGGCCAGCCGGCTTCCCCGGCCGGCAGGAACTGGCCGGATCTGAAGAAAAAGGAATGGGCTTATTTACTGGCCCCGGCCTTTTTTGTTATTTATTTAGGTTTAGCTCCGACCGGTCTTTTAAACATCATAACCCCCAGCGTCCAGGCAGCTATCGGGAACTTTGACAGCCGCAAAGATTTAAACGATCCGGTCCGCTTTACCGAAGAAGATCTGACGGCCGAAAGCGACCGCTCTCCGGCCAATGACCCGGCCCCTCTGCCCGTCTCGGCCGTGGAGCTTACGGCTTTAACACCGTATGAGACAGCTAATTTAAACGCAATTACCGATCGTCATTTATCCTTGAATGCCCAGACCGGCAGCCGAACCGCCGGCGCCGGACCGGATGTCTCCCTGGACAGTCCGGCTACGGCTCCGTCCCAGGATTCAGACGATCAGGCGGCTGACTATTGCCAGAAAATAGCGGTCTCGGTTCCCTCCCGGAATCTGGTTTTGTGCCGTTCGGGACAGGCTGAATCCGAACCCATAATAACCGCTGAAGCTTTAAAAAGTTTAACCGGCCGGTTCATGAGCGCTCAGGAGACATTACCCGGACTGTCCCCGGAAACAGGTCCGCCCGGCTTAAAAAGCCAGTGCCTGGAGATCGCCCCGGCCGATTCCGATTCCGGACAAATTACGGTCTGCCTTTTAGACGGCAAGGAACCTATTTTTAAAGCCCTGTCCATTGAGGCGGCCCAGGAGACGCTCAGTGCATTTCTGAGGGCAAAAGACAACTTAAGTCAGGCCCCGGCTGCCGGTGAGGAGTAACCCGCATGAATGATCTTAATTTCCAATGGGCTTATCTGGGGCCGGAAACCGTCTTCTTCAGCGCCGTGCTGCTCCTTTTTCTGGCCGCCATTATCCAAAATAAAGCCGCTGCTCTCTCCCGGGCTTTAGTCCGGGGGGTGCCGGTCTTAGCCGCCCTGGGCTCGGCCTCCTTAGCCGCCGCCTCGGTGACCTGTCCTCAGACAAGCCTCTTTTTTGAGGCCTATCAGGTGGACGGCTTATCCCAGTTCTTTAAACTGTTAGTCTCGGCCGGTTATCTAGTGGCCTGCTTAAACGCCTGGTCGCCCTCAACTCTGGCCGATTACCGCCGAGCCGATTACTTTTTGTTTTTAACTCTCTCGGCCTGGGGTTTAATTATCTTAGCTTCGGCCGCCGAACTGGTGACCGTCTATCTGGCTTTGGAACTGGCCTCTTATTCTTTGTATATTCTTATTCCTATCCGCTCCCATTCCAAAGAAGCGGCCGAAGCCGGTTTAAAATATATTCTCTTCGGTGCGGTGGCCACGGCTCTGGCTTTATACGGCCTTTCCTGGATCATTGCCGCCCAGCACACGACCTATATTAAAGAGCTGGCCAGCTGCGACTTTACTATGGCCAATCCTCTGGCCGTTCTTGGACTGTCTCTGTTTTTAGGCGGCCTGTTTTTTAAACTGGCCCTGTTTCCATTCCATTTCTGGTGCCCTGATGTCTACCAGGGAGCCGGCAATGAAACCGCCGCTTATGCGGCCACTTTGCCTAAAATGGGCGCGGTTATAGTCCTAATCAGGCTGGCCGCCTTAATCTCCCCCGGCCAGACACTGGCCAACATCCTGGCCGTATTAGCCGCCGTCTCCATTACTTACGGCAATTTGGCCGCCTTAGCCCAGAAGGACCTCAAAAGAATGCTGGGCTTTTCTTCTGTAGCTCATGCCGGTTATATTTTAGTCGGTCTGGTCTCCAAAACCCCGGAAGGTTTGGCGGCGGCCGCCTTTTACGCCATGGCCTATCTTGTAATGAACTTACTGGTTTTCTGGATCATCAGCCGCATCTCCGACGACGGCCGGAACCTGACGTATGACAGCTTAAACGGCCTGGCCAAACGTTCTCCGGCTCTGGCTCTGGCTCTGGCCGCCGGCGCTTTTTCTTTGGTAGGTCTGCCGCCGACTGTGGGCTTTATCGGCAAGCTCTGGCTTTTGACGAGCGCCTGGGGTCACGGCTACGACTGGCTGGTCATCGTGGTCTGCGTCAACAGCGCCATAGCCATTTTTTACTATCTCTCCCTGGTCAGACACGCCTATACGGAAGAACCGGCTGAGGGCTCATTGGAAGAGGCCGCCATGGCCCGCGCCAACACATCGGCCTTCAGCCAGCTGGGGGCCCTTGCTCTAGGCTTACTGGTAATTTTACTGGGAGTACTGCCCAGTCCGGTTTTTGGGGTAATCTTAGAGGCCAGCCGGCAGCTTCTGCCGCTGTAGCCCTCTGGCCTCCGGATTTCCTTTTGGCATATATACGGCAGATTAAGCTGAAATATTCGGCGGTCTTTGAGAAAAAAGAGAATATGTCCGCTCCTTAGCGCTCACAGATAACGGCTCATCACACGATTTTGAGGCCATTGGCTTATAAAAATACAGACCGTACAAGGGCTTCGGTAAGTTGTTCTGCGCACCTCCGTCAGTATTGTCCGCCAAGTCTATGACGAAAAAGAGGTTCCCAGATGATTCAACCAAAGAAACGGCGTTCCGATTCAGGCCTTAAACTTGTTGTAAAATTATTATGCCAGCATCAATTCGATAACGTTTTACTAATTTCAAAACATCGGTCACCGTTAAAGCATCCTGCATAAGTCCTTTGTCTTTCATTTTATTGAGGACAATTGGCAGATGTTCCCGGAAACAGTTTTCTATCTCAGCAGAGGTAAAGCCGCAAATTCTGGAATATTTATCGTGCAAGGTCAAGTCCTGAAATTGATTGACACCATGCGACAGGACAGGTCCGTATAGCGCAAACGGGTCTCGCCGGTTAAAAAAACAAACCGCAGAAACTCGTCAGCATGCGTAAGGACGGAGTGAAACTCTTTCAGTATTTGGCGGTTAGCCTCTGCCACAGTTGGATTATCACGGTTTTCACTGACCGGCATACCGTAGCCGTCAATTAAGACCACCACTTGTCTTTTGTACTTATGATACAATTTCTTGATAATGTCCGCCGAATCAAAACCCTGAATAGTTGAGGCGATTCCTAATTCCACAGAATCACTTATCATTTTCAAATCATTGAGAATCTCCGTTTTCAGGGCCTCAGGGGAGGTGTAACCTGTGGACATTGACAGGGATATGACCGGAAATTTTTGGGTGAAATCGTAATCCTAATGGTGCCTGATACAACTCAGAAAATAAACTCTGGGGAGGCCCGTCACGGTCAGGTGGCCCGCTGCTGAAAAGCGCCTCAAGGGTACGCTCAAAAGGAGAGATTTTCCGGACCTTCTGGGGCGGGATAAAAAAAAGCCTTGCCGCTCTTTACCATGTTATATACAAACCTGGTCTTGTCGACGTATAAAATAGTTACCTTCAATTAGCCTCTGAAAACAATGAGTTCCTGAGTATAATTTTTTCATTGCCAATCCTTATGACGACAGACATAATTTTCGCCTGCAAATTAGTCCTCAAATCTTTGATAAATTGTCGTTCATTTTTCCCATTTTGTCAATCACCATTTAATTATGTTATAATAAGACAGAATTCCTCAGCCGATACGGTTGGTGTCTACGGGTGCTGTTCCGGCCTTAAAAAAGAAATGAGGCGGCAGGGCTTCCTGACCGCCTTCAATAAACACTCCCCAGGTCAATGGCCGGAGTAGAATCCGATTTTCCCGCCTGAGTCTGCAAGTAACAGCAGACCTGGTACAATCTTAGCGGGAGCCGCCGGTCGAATATTTTGAGTTCCCGGCAGTCAAAACGCCGAGACCACTCCAAGCCAAGTCTGGCGTCTGGCCAAGATCCAAGCGGTGACGTTCGGTCAAAAGGAAGACGGACGGCGGGCAGGAATTTTTTAGATAATATTATTCTTTATATTACCTTCATCACTCTAACTATTATTTAAAGTTTTATTTACTATATTTATAAATACTTAATACAATGAAGACAGTACTTTCAAAATTATATATTACTGTAACATTATTTTTCTGTTTGTATTCCACAGATCTATATGCTCAAGCTGTGTCTGAAGGTTATATGAAAACTATTTTAGGGGCCATTGGCATATTATTTATCATTTTTTTTGTTTGGTTAGTTGCCAAAGCTTTTCAATCAATGGTTAATTTTGTTGTCAAAACTGTCTATGATGCCAAGAATAGAATAAAAAAAGACAATAATGTTTCTGCCGATAGGATTACATACCGCCGGAATGATAACTTTATTGTATATGATTATCTTACAGAATGCCCTTTTTGTAAGAGACAATTTCCAATAAAAGATAATTATATCGGCAAGAAAACTTATTGCAAAAATTGTTCGAATCTATTCGTTGTCACCAAAAAGGAATAGGGCGTTTAATTATGCTTAAAACTTTTGCTTTTATGGTTATATGTGTGCTGATAGGCAGGTTTTTCGGTCTACTTGGTGTCGCTTTCATGCTGGCAATTTTTCTGATATCAAGCGCTATTTCCCATTTTATTTACAGAAAGGATGATGAACTGGATATTTCTAACCCAGGGCCTTTTCCGGCTGACGAATGTATTGAAAATGCCCTCAATGATGATAACGACAGCGGTGATGTTATTATTGTCTGTTGCCCTAAATGCAATAACGTTATGCACCTTCACCGATCTTACTATGATAAAATTATTAAATGTTTAAACTGTCAAACAGTCTTTAAGCCTTCTGAAATCATCGATTTTGTAAAATTAGACTGACATCTTTAAAATTGCTCAAATAAAAATTTTTCCAAAGTTGCTGCTCCAGAACTCTCCAGAACCGTAAAAAGCAGCTAAACCGCCCTTCTGCCTCTAGGCGGCCAACGGAACTGACGGACCTTCAGGCAGCAGTCCAAGATTAGGCCATCCGGTCAGACAGGGCGAAAAAGCAGGTCCAGAAATAGTGGGGTTTTGGAGATATTCAGAAAATAAGCTTGTAATTCCATGGAGCATTCAAGATGGCACAAAAAGTTGCAAACTAGAAGCATTGAATTTATTGCTCGCTAAATATTTTTAATCTTATATTTAATTATTACCCCGGCGGATAATTATGAGAGTCCATTTTCTTCGGGTTCACCTTGACTTTCGCGTATTTAATTTTATCTATGATCAAAATTATCCGCCGGAGTAATAGAAAATAATATTATAGATTAAGTGCATATCTTATAAAAAATTATTGTCAACTGTACTGCTACTTGCTGATAAAATAATTTTTATAGAATATTCAAAAATATTGCAGAGTAAAGTATAATTGTATATTTCTAATTCTTGTATTACACCGGCGGATATTATCCCGGCGGATAATTATGATAAAAGAGTTTATCCTTTGTTTCTTCAGTCTTTAGCATACTCAAAAATTTATGCAGTTTCTATAGTCTATTTGCAGTATGGTTAAAAAATTATTATACCGTGATCATATATAAATAATAAGGAGTATTTGATCTATCATAATTATCCGCCGGGTTAATAAGCGAAATATATATCATGTATCCAGGGCCAATTTGTCAGCCTTGAAAGACCGGCGCTTTCGGAAGCCATTTCTGGCAGTCCTTTCTCTGCTTGAAAAATAGCTTCGCTTAAAGAGTTAAATGATTTATCAGTAAAATATTGTCCTCTTAACATCCTCCAGATTTGTTCGACAGGATTTAATTCAGGACTATACGGAGGAAGTTGTATCAATCAAATATTTTTAGGAATATTTAAATCCTTGCTTCTATGTGAAGAAGCACCATCAACTACTATGATGCTAAAAGAATTTCTAAACTGCTTTGAAACCTGAGACAAATGATGGTTCATATTTTCAGTATTCATCTTATCAGTGGTTGAATAACTGATTCTGCCGTCCCATGGGCTAATGACAGCATAAACGCACCTGAATTCCCGAACTAAAGCAACCGCAGCCATTGGCCTGGAAGGGTAAGGCCCCAGCATTATTCAGGCTGAGACATCCGACTAAATCGTGCCTCATCCAGAAACATCAGTCTGAATGGCAGACCTTTCAGGTTTTTTTCAAGAGCGGTATCCGCCAAGCCTTTGAGTTTTTTTTAAGTCCTCTTGAGTAGCCGGATCGCTCTTTGGATGTCAGGTATCATGCTTAACTTTTCTCCACCCATGACGTTTAAGCATCCTATTTGTTGCAGACACAGCTGGTCTCTCGGCCTGCAGCGTTAATATGGGCGGTATGAATTGCATCAAGGCTTACCAGATCACCAGTAAGAGAAATCTCTACCCATGGAAATAAAAACTCAGCCTCCGCCTCTGCGGACATAAGGAAGTTTCTCCACCCTCCCCATACATTATTTGAAGGAACTGACATCGCCTTAGCCGCAGCTTCCTCTCAGCCCTATTTCTATTAAACCGACCTCCTGCTAATCGGCGTTGCGCCAACGTCCAACCCGGCTGCAGCGCCCAAAAGGGCGCAAAGACTTTTTTAACTTGATTGACTGACTCGTTTTCCCCAAAAACAGAGAGGGAAAATGATACAACATCCTCATCAACGCAGTACTGTTTAGCCATAATTTATCCCCCCGGCTTAAATTATACATTTTTAGATTCTTTAAATTGAGATGGGATATCAATGTCTGTCAGTCTCTATCAGTCTCTATCTGCCTTTGTTACTTTATGATAGTCACGGCTAAACTTTTCGGAAAAAAAACTTACAGACTATAAATTAATATTTCTTTATAAAATTATTTATTAATACGCCAAAATTATTTGAAGCTAAAAAACTATTAGGATTTGCGTTTTAGACATAAGAATAAAACATTTTATCTTAATTTTGAATAATCTTGTGCCATCTTGAAGGCTTAATGGAATAAGGATAATAAAGGCTGGGACGGCGGGCTCCTGACTTAACTGGGCCGTCTAAAATTTTAGCTTTTAGAAAATTTAACTCTTGACAGAAAATTTTTTGGCCGTATAATGAGGCATATACATCAAATGAGGGGCTATGGGCACCAAGAAAACCAAAAAATTCTCCCCCTGTTATTGCTTAAGAATTCGCCTGGCCACGGGGGTGGTCACCGAATACTATGACCGGATTTTGGCTCCCTCGGGAGTCACTGTCAACCAATTCGCGGTTCTGTTCAATATCTCCCGCCACGAAGGCTGCAGCGTCAAACAGCTGGCCGATATTTCCGAACACGACTCATCCACCCTGGCCAGAAACTTAAAGCCCCTGTACCGGGACGGTCTGATCGCAGATACTAAGGAGCCTGGCAGCCGCAACAGCCGGTTAAAACTGACTCCGGCCGGCCAAAAAACTTTGGAGGCAGCCAATCCTTTGTGGAATAAAGCCCAGGAATCGCTTTCCAAAAAATTAGGTCAGGAGAATTTAAAAACCCTGGAGAAGCTCTTGGTCTCCTTATCGGATTTATGATTTTTCAGTTCACTGAGTTATTTCAGCTGAACAGCTTTTTTGTCCCTAATCTTCAGGCCGTAGTTAGGGACCGGCCATGGCCGGGGATGGTCATTTTAAATACTTTGGAAGCGGCCAAAATCCCATCACCAAAAGGACCCCATGACACAAGATAAAATTTCCATGTTTGATTCCTTTAAAATAGGGCGCCTGACCGTAAAAAACCGTCTGGTCAGAAGCGCCACTTTTGAGTTCGGCGCAGATGACGGCTTAATCACTCCCAGGCTTTTGGAACTCTACCGTGATTTAGCCGCCGGAGGCAGCGGCCTAATTATCACCGGCCATGAGGGTATCACTGCTTCGGGTCGGACCGGGCCGAGCATGGTCGATACTACCCACCCCCAGTATGTCGAAAAACTGAGCCAGATAGCCAGAGCTGTCCATGACGAAGGCAGCCTTATCTTTGTCCAGATAAACCACGGCGGCTATAAAACGGCCAAACTTGACGGCTACGACCGCTTCGGGGTCTCGGCTGCGGAAGTTGACGGCCAGCCTTACCGGGAGATGACCCCGGAGGACATCCAAAAAGTCACCTTTGATTTTGCCGCAGCGGCCAAAAAAGTCAAAGAGGCCGGTTGCGACGGAGTTCAGATCCACGCCAGCCACGGGTACCTGCTCTGTACGTTTCTGTCCCCGTACTTTAACAGCCGGAAAGACAGCTACGGCGGACCCATTGAAAACCGGGCCAGGATCCTTTTTGACGCCTACGAGGCCGTCAGGGCCGCTGTGGGACCTGATTTTCCGGTGGGACTGAAGATCCATTTCAGCGACCGGGTTGATCCCACTATCACCCCCCAGGACTGTGTATACGCGGCAGAGGAACTTACAAAACGCGGCCTGGATATGATTGAAATTTCCTCGGGCATCACTCCAGACGGAGGCTCTTCCTCATTTTCACCTTTTGTTAAGGACGAATCCAAAGAGGCCATTTTCCTGCCCGGAGCGGCTCGGATTGCCCAGACCGTCACCCAAATTCCGGTCATCTCCGTCGGCGCCTACAGAACGCCTTCGGTTATTGAAAGGTCATTGTTCTATGCCGGTATTTCGGCGGTCAGTTTATGCAGGCCTTTGATCTGTGAGCCGAATCTGCCTAATCGCTGGAGAAATGACCCGGCCAAAGCTAAATGTGTCTCCTGCAACAAGTGCTTTACTTCCAAAGAGATCATAAGCTGTATGGTCAATAAATAACTCCCGGAGGCCTGTAAAATTGCTTCCAAGCTGTTCACCGGTAAAAATTTACTGAACCGACGGGCCGGGACAGGAAGCAGGGCTTTTAGAAATTTTGACCAGAGGAAGAAGAAACTCGGCCTTGTTGGCTAATAAAAATTGCCATTCTGACGAATTGTCGGAAAATCGGCGATTCCGGAAGATAGTTCACCTATAGTTCCCTGTGTGATTTTCTAATTACAAATTTACAACAGCGGGTAATTATGCTGGATATCGATTTTGAATATTTTATATAAAGCGTTAGCGCGTTTGGCAGCTTCCATCGTAAGGACATGATCACCAAAAACTTTGCATTTGTGGTTGCGTAAGGCGAGCAATGCGTTTTCTGGAGTGTACTCCGTGTCTTTTAGGGCCTCTTGAAATTTTTTGCAGACGACTGAGGCTGTGAAGGCGAGCAAAAGATGCCCGCGAAGCGTGTCCTCAGACTGGATTCTGAGCGGAAGCAGATTTGTGTTGTTCTTGCAAATGTCAAACACTTGCTCTATCTGCTGTCGGGTATAATACAGTGGTTGGATTCCGTTCTTGGCGATCGGTCTTGTGGATAGCAGGACAAACACGCCGTGAGAATTCATCTTCCTATGAACTTGCGTATCGCTAATACCGTTTTTGCCTGCTCGCTCAAACAGTTTTGCGGACTCAAGCGATGTCATAGACAAGTCTAGACCAAGATAAGCATAGGCCCGGTGTCCAGGGACGGGCTCGCACTCTGCCCGCTTTATGCAGGCATATCTTGTGTTGTATGAAACTAAGTTGTCTTCGCATCTAAGCGAGGGGAGGTGTTCGGATACAATTTTTTTATATAGCTTTAGGTTTTCACGCATCCTCGTAACAAAAGAGATCTTGGCCTCAAACATCTCCTTCATGTTTTCATTGGTGAGGTACCCAGCGTCTAGTATAGCGAATTTTGTATTTATCCCCAGCGCTTTCATTAAAGTAAGGTTTTTGTCAACGTCGAAACATCAATAATATTCCCGGCAGCGTAGCGGAAATACAGGGGGAGATTTGTTCCTTGCTGCACAACGTAAATCATGCGAATCTCGTTGCTGATTTGGCCATTGTGATTACTGACTGCCGTCAGAGGGAAATGGATGCTATTAGGCAAACCGGTGCTGTCGATTAACACGTCTGCGCCTTTTCCCCGGTGGGTCAGAAGCTTTGTGTACTTGTTAAAGAAAGCACGGTATGAGCTTTCTCTCCCTATGGCAGAAAGCAGGTCGCTGATCCGCTGGCTTTCCAGGTTAGCTTTCGGGTAAAGCACACTTGCGTAACTACCGCTGAACCATTCAGCTGCATTGTAATTGGCCATGTTGCAAAGAATATAGAACATCAAAAGCGCCTTAACGGAGTCGCAGTTCCAATATTTCATTTCGTTGATGGCAGGTTCCAGACCGATATTTGTAATATACCAATTTACAAAAAAAGCATCCCCGAAATCAAGGATAAACTTTTCGGCAGTATTTTTACGCTTTAAAACGGGGATTACCACCGTAGGATCAGGGGATCCATAAGTGTCCGTGCTTAAGTCGTAAGTAAAAACGCCTCGCTGACGGTTCCTATAGATGCCAGCCGATTCATCAATAACGCGGCCAAGACTAACCTGAGTTGTCTTAACCTTGCCTGCAATCCTTTCCGATTTGCAGATTTTAGCATATTTCTCGCCACCTTTTAAATCATAACCGATGTACATCCTTATCTCCTTACCATGTAAGTAGAAAAATAAATTATAATTACGTGGTAACATATGATAAATCACTTGTCAAGATTGATATAAGAATATACTTAATTTCATCTTCTGGGAATCCGTAATTAGAAAAACTCGCAGGGAACTACAGTTCACTTAAATCGCTTATGGCGGAGACCTTCCGGCTCAACAGCATTCCTGTTGTTTGACAAACAGGAGTCAATAGTGGTCTTGACGGAAATTAAATATGGCTGAGACATATCCCATTATGCTTCGAACAAAGCCGACAAGATAGTTTTATAGGCTAAACTCAATATTGTTTTTTTACGGAGTTTTTTAGGAACGCTGGCGGCTTTACGGTATTTTCACTTTTCCGGAGATCCGCCGAACTGGCAACATTAAAATGACAACTCGCACTACTTTGAAGACGAATTAAACAAACAGAAAAAAGAATAAAAAATAGATTTGGTAAGAATATTTCCCACTAGATTTACCCACTCTGCCAAAATGGAATTAGCATGCTGTTTCATCCGGCACAATGGCGAGCTTTCAGCCAATAGGTTTCAATACCTTGAAAAGGTTATCAGTCTGCTGCGCAGCTTTCTACGGTTTCCAGGCGAGCACCCGCCGATTGCGCCAGCCCGGCGGCGTCAGTTAACTGGGCCTGAGCCAGCCCATTAGCCTCCCGCGCCGCAGTAAGCTTTCCGATCAAGGCCACCTCGAAGTCGATTTTGGCCCGCTCTGCAGAAAAAATGTTGGCATCGTCATTTGAAAAATCACGAAATTTCGGGCTGGCGGCTTTTTTGTAGGGCATCAGTCTCCCTTACTGGTCAAATGGTCTTTCAGATTCTGGCGGTCCTGCTCAATTTCTCGCTGCGGCGTCTTTGGCGTTTTTTTGATGAAATGGTGCAACATAACAAAGGTACTGCCGGGCCAGTTAAAACGAGAATACGGTTGGAGAGCGGCCGCAATTCTCATAAATTACCGCCTATGCGCTTGACGACAGGTTGGTTCACCAACTTGGATGCCGTAATTCTCCAGGGTCTTGATATAAACCAGCATTTTTCCGTATCGGATGCGGGCGGTCTTACTGGTTGCCGCTTTGGCCTTCTAATCAGGAGGAACGTCCTATTACCTCGGCGGATTATTATGATAATCTATTTCTTCATTGATTTTACCTTATGATGATTTGTTTGTATCAAAATTATCCGCCGGGGTAATAACAGTCTGTCGCCCTTTCCTGTATTCATAAAATTCAACTTCAAACACTCACTACCCATTTCTACTAAGCAAATTAGCTATAATGCGTCAAGCCAGGAATCTATGAGGGGCATAGATTTTAAAAGTCACTGTTTTTATTCTTTCTCTTTTTTGTATACTGGAGCATTTAGAACTGGTTCCAAGAAGTTACAGTCGGCTCTCCATAATAAGAAAATACAGGTTTGACAACG
>JAISEL010000109.1 GCA_031264185.1 Deltaproteobacteria bacterium | reverse complement strand
CTTCATCAAACCACTAGGAGAAATTGCAGAAATAATATTTAATTTTAATCTCTTTCCGCTGCTTTTAATTGCAGGCGGTTGCCCTTTCGGCGCATATGACCAGGTCTTATGGTTTTCTGTGCGTATGCCAGATTCGTCAGCAAAATATATCTGATAACCATTTGACATTGCGCGTCTTTTAATATCCTCAAAATACTCAAACCATTGCTTCACCTTAGAATAAATAGATTCTCATAATTATCCGCCGGGGTAATAATATAAAAATGCAGTACTTCGACAGTCTCTGTTAGCAGACTTCATGATCCTAAATCAATGAAGTCAGTTATAAGCCCAGACTTATGGCCACTCATGAAGAATTTGCTGAAAATCAGGAACACGCCAAAGATTCAAGGTTATCTCTGCGTCGCTAAAGAAATGTGTTTGAGTAAAGGCAAAGCTGAGTTTCTGCAGGTATTTAAGGGAGTTCGGTGCCCTGCCGGTTTGGGTTTATTCTCGGTCTTATTTTTGGAGTCCGCCGGTTAACTGTTTAAAGCCCGGGGCCTTAAATTTTCTAATTTCTTTCAGAGAGCTTTATGTTAGACCGTAATCTGGTAAAATAAGTTAAGTATCTGGCTTAATTTCGCCGCCGTATGGTCTCTGGGTAACGTTTTGTTCCTCAGCCGGACTGGTTCTGAGTCAAAGTAGTGGCATATTTGGATATAATATTGCTTAAAATTTAGTGAATTATTAATAATATCATTATTTTAAATTTATTAAAGCTTAAGTTTCTATAATATAGTTTATAATTTCTTTTTATGATTATTTATCATATATAATATAAATATTTTTATCCATCAGCCGAGGGAAAATTATCTTTTTGGCTTCCATGGGAATTTTGGTTTTGAGGTGATCTATGTTCCGGATACTTGTTTCAGTTCTGACGGCCGCCTTAATGTTATCGGCTTACGGCTGGTCAAGCCGCTTTGATCTTTCTGTTCTTGCCGCAGACGACAATGCCAGTTCAGTAACCCAGGAAAGTCGGCTGCCAGAAACCGCCGATGGTCCAGGTCCGACTTCAGAAACTGAGGTTCAGGCTCCTGAGCCGGAAAATCCGGACGGCCGGGTCCCATTGGACGAACGGAGGCTTAATTCCCGGGTATCGCTCAGTTACCTCGTTGTTTCCCTGTCCAATATCTTAAACAACCGTGACCGGTTAAATATCACTCAGGTCTGCCAGGCCATCCGGGCTAATTTAGATCAATCGCCGGACAGTTTAGATCCAGCGGTCGTGGAACTGTTAAGCAATATTTTTCGCAATTTTAGCCCCCACAAAATCAGTTTAGAGCAAATAGAATTACTGGAAAAGATTTATGATCAAAAAATAACCGATTCTCTGGAGGCGTCCTATAAAACAGGCCGAACCGGGCAAGACGGTCCTTTAAGCTACTTCGGTTCGGCGGTTAAAGAATCTTTGACCCCGTACTCGGATTACTATACCGGGGAACAGGAATATCGGAACCTTCTGAAGCCCGAGGTCTGGACATTAACCGATGATGAAGTCATAGAATTTAACGTCTCTGCGGCCGGTTTTCTGGCCCGGGCCTGGCGGCTTTTAGATGGGTATGTCCGACCAGGGGAAAAGAAACTGATCCCGACCGCAGTGCTCAGCTATAATAAGCTATTTGAATCATCCTCCCCTGGCTTTATTTTAACCGGTTTAATTAACCTGGAAAATGAGATGGGCATTTATCCACCTTACTGGTTTTATAGGGGCTATTACCATCTTATTGCCGACCAGCCCGGCGAGACTGAAGAGTGTTTTAGAAAGTTCGAGGCGATGTGGCGTCCTGTCATAGTTAAAGACCCAATGTGTTCCGATGCGGCTAAGTTTTTAATGCTCTTCTCTTTAAACCGGGGCGATACGGAAGTAGCCAAAAGGTACGCTGAACTGGTCATAAAGTACAGCGACCCCAATAATTGGCTAAATATCGCTTTAGCCGGAGTGGTTTACGACGAACTGGGCGAATCCAAAAAGGCCGAGGCAGCTTTTCAGACCAATATAGATAACGGCCGGGGTATTCTGGCCAGCAGCTTGGCCTTAGATAAATTGAAACAGGGTGAGAAAGCCGGGATCGGCATCCGGGAATATACGGAAATGCAGCTTAAAACCCACGATTTGAAAGAAGTTGACGTTATCCGTGACTTTGCCGAAAAGGGAAATTTTATTGCCCAATTCTGCCTGGGTTTTATGTTCCAGAACGGCGAAGGGGTGATCGAGGACCGCCGGGAAGCCTTAAACTGGTACCGTCTTTCAGCCGAGCAGGGTTATGCCAGCGCCCAGCTGGCTCTGGCCGTTAAATACCATGCTGGCGACGGCACGCCTCAGGATGCTCAGGAGGCGGCTAAATGGTATGCCCTGGCTGCGGCCCAAGGCCTAGTTGCGGCCAAAACTAATTTAGGCCTTATGTACCTGGTCGGGGCCGGGGTTACCCTGGATATGGCCGAGGGAGTTAATCTAATCCGCGAGGCCGCCGACTTAGGCGATCCGCAGGCCGAATTTGCTTTAGGCGGTCTTTACTTTACCGGCCGGGGATTGCCCCAGAATACAGACCAGGGCTTAAAGTGGTGCCGTCTGGCGGCTGTTAAAGGCTATGCAGACGCCCAGTATGAACTGGGAGAGTTTTACCTCAAAGGCCAGTACTTGGATCAAGATCCGACGGAAGCGGCCAAATGGCTCCTTCTGGCTTCCGACCAGAATCAGCTTGTAGCCCAGAACGCTTTGGCCCAGATGTATTACGAAGGCCGCGGGGTCGAAAAGGATCCGGCTGAAGCCGTCCGGCGTTTCCGTCAGGCCGCCGAACAGGGCTACGTCAAAGCCCAGACCAACCTGGGACTTATGTACCGGGACGGACAGGGAGTCACCCGGGACAATGCCGAGGCCATGAGCTGGTATTTGAAAGCTGCCGAACAGGGTGACGCCGAAGCTCAGTTCTTTTTAGGCCAGATGTTTGAAGCCGGTGAGGGTGCGGCTGAAAACCAGGCCGAGGCTGTTAAATGGTATCAAAAGGCGGCCGATCAGGGTTACAGTCAGGCTCAGGCCAGACTCCGGTCTATTAAATAGAGTTTTTAGTTTTTATTTTAAGGGCGGTTTTAAGAGTTTTGGGGTTTTTGAGGTTTTTAAAGACAAAGGTCCTTAAGCCGGAATATTCAGAAGATTAAAGACGTCCGCTATGCTGTCCGCTTCTGAAGTCGGGACGGCAATCTGCTCATCAAAAAGGCTCTTTTCGGCCGGGGTCTGCTTTTCGGCCGAGACCCGGAACCGGCCGGTCACTAATTTGTCAATAGCCAGATCCCGCATGTTTTCCAATAGCCCTATCTGTTCAATATTATATTTGATTTTATTGAACAATATATCGCATATTCCGGTAAACTCATCTAAAAGTTTCCTGTCCGGTACGGGCACGCCGATGTCCTTTATGAGTTTGGTGTTAATAGACGTGGTGATGGTTGAGGTGGTCCCCAGTTCGTCGTAACGGAAAAGCTTTAGGAAAAAGTAGAGATACTGGTAGGGGACAGAAGACCGGTCTGAGCGGTTAAAGGCGGCTATGGCCTCGTTTGAATACATGTTCCGGGTGGTAACGGCCACCCGGCCGACAGTCATTTTAAAGCTTAGTATAACCGTGTCCGGTCCAATGACGGGTATATTGAATTGTTTCACCGCCTCACCGGTTAAATACTCGGAACTGTCGGAAATGTAAAGGTTCTTTCCGGCCATGTCCTTTATTGACACCCAGATTTTATCTGAACTGTTGAAAGAAAAATGCTGCTTTTCCTGGCGGGGCGGGGTCCGGCCTATAGTTAGGTTAAAAAGCTGGCCTGCCGGGATTTTTGGCCAGTTTTTTTTATCAGCCACAAAGAAATCTTTATAAACAGTTTCGGCCAGGGCCTCTAAAGTAATATTCTGACGCCTTAGAAAGTCGATTTTAGCATCCATAGAACTTAGGATTTCGGCGATCGTCTCCTGCTCATTAAAAGGCGGAACGGCCCAGGTCGTATTTTTCAGAAAATTCCAGTCGGCCCGGGGCATTTTTGTGCCATAGTCACTGCGGCTGGCCACTTGGACAAACTCGCTTGCGGCCAGGAAATAAAAGAGAAATTTCTGATAAATGCCGTTTTTGGCCCGAAAGACAAAGATATCGGTGGAACAGACCCCGTCAAATCTGGGCCGAATTATTTTGCGAAAATAAGGCCTTAATCTGCCGAATAGGATATCATTATTTTTAAATAGATATTTTTTACTTATTGTGTCTATTGAATTGCCTGTGTTTAATATACGAAGAGTATATTTTTCAATATGTTCCAGACCTATATACTGAGCAACAACACTGTCCGGGGAAACAGAATTCCGTATAAGCTCGGCTATCTGGCTGAGTTTTTTTATTTCCCAGTTTTTTGGCCAAGGCGAATCGGTCAAAATAGTCTCCATTTGATTAAGTTGCGGACATGTCTTGGCTCAAAAAATAAACATAAATTCCGCTCAGGCCCAAAATGTCATAACAGCCCATACAAGTCAAGAGAAGAATGGACTTTTTGTGAACTTTTAAACAAATAAGCCCTTTTAAGGTATTTTCCTGATATAGAAGGCCGGACCTGGAATTTAAGTCTCCGCGTTTTTTAAGAGAAAATTTTTGATTTTCCTCTTGACTTTTGCCTTATTTTTGATAAATTAAGAATGTAAAGCGATCTATTTTTAGGTTATTTCTGATCACCGGCCTTAAAGTAGGATTTATTTTTTTGCTCATCGCTAAAGGCGAAGGCTCAAAAAATATCGGTAGAGTTTCATGTGTGCAACTTTACTGAAATTGATTTTTAGTTTCGATTAAAGTCAGCGCTGATTATAATAATTAAAGGCCGGATTGTATGAATCAATCTGGCTTTTTTGTTGCCGAAATTTATCCGGTTCAGTTATGGGTCAACGGCGCTCGGGCCGGTTAAAGCTGCCCATAAATACGGCTCCTGATTCAGAGAGCGGACAGATACGGATACTTCGTACCTAATTTAAACTAAAGCTTAAGGAGGCGGCGTTTCCTGCGGCCTTGCGGCCGGGGTTTATGCGCCGAAGAATTTGGATGATTTCTCAAGCTCTCTCGCCTCAGGAAATGAGGCTGGCCGACTTAGCGGCCGGTCGGCCTGACCCCATTTTAGACAGACACAGCCGGGCCAGCCGCCTGGTCGGGAGGATTTTGGGCCAAAAGCCGGTCATTGACGTGGAAAGAGCTCTGTATTTTACCTTGAGCATGGCCGAAACTCAGGGTCGGCCTCTGGTCCTCCGATGGGCCGAAGCTCTCCGTAAGGTGGCCTCCCACATAAATGTTTATGTCACCGAAGATCAGCTTCTTTTAGGCCGGGCCGGACAACCGGGGCGTTATGGCATCCTCTATCCTGAATTGGACGGGGATTTTTTGGATTTGGCCGTCACTTTACTGCCGGGCCGGGAAAATTCGCCGGCCGACATAAGTCCCGAAGACGCCCGAGTGGTAATCGGAGACATTGCTCCTTTCTGGAAGGGCAAAACATATCATGAGGCTTTAAATCTGGCTCTGCCCTCGGATGTTCATAAACTTACTTACGATGATGAGGCCGGTTTATATTCCCGGTTTATAGTGAACGAGACATCTTCCTTCCGGAGTTCCATCCAGTGGGTTCATGATTACGGCAAGGTCTTAAACCGGGGTTTTAAAGGTATTGTCAAGGAAGCCGAGGCTAATCTGGCGGCTTTAGATCCTTACAATGTGGTCCACGAGACCGAAAAAAGACCTTTTTATGAGGCCGTGATAGTTGTCTCGGAGGCCATAGCCCTTTGGGCCCGCCGCCACGCCGATTTAGCCGAGTCCCTGGCCCGGTCGGAAACCGATACCCAAAGAGGAGAAGAGCTTCTGACCATGGCTGCCATGGCCCGGAAAGTGCCCTGGGAACCGGCCGGAACATTCTGGGAAGCGCTCCAGTCACAATGGTTTGTCCAGATGTTTTCCAGGTTGGAGCAGAAGACCGGGACCATCATCTCCAACGGCCGGATGGACCAGTACCTGTATCCTTTTTACAAAAAAGATCTGGACCAGGGCCTGATTGACGAAGACCGGGCTCTGGAGCTTTTGGAATGCATGTATGTGGGGCTGGCCGAGTTTGTGGACTTGTACATCTCTCCCAGCGGCGGGGCTTTTAATGAAGGCTACGCCCATTGGGAGGCGGTGACCATAGGCGGTCAGACCGCATCAGGCCAAGATGCCACTAACGAATTAAGTCACCTCTTTTTACGATCCAAAAGAGAGTTTCCGCTCCATTATCCGGACTTGGCGGCCCGGATTCACAGCCGATCGCCCCAGTCATTTTTATGGGATGTGGCCGAAACCATTAAAGACGGCTCTGGTTTTCCAAAGCTCATTAATGATGAAGAAGTAGTTCCTTTGTACGTGAAAAAAGGGGCCTCTTTCGGGGAGGCTCTGGATTACGCTGTCAGCGGCTGTACCGAGGCCCGTATGCCCAACCGGGATACTTATACTTCAGGCGGGGCTTATATAAATTTTGCGGCCGCCCTGGAGATGGCTTTAAGGGACGGCAGGATGCTTAAGTACGGTGATAATCAGCTGGGGCCATCGACCGGTGATGCCCGGAACTTCAGCACGTATGAAGAGCTTTTTGATGCCTATTTGATTCAGCACCTTTGTCTTTTACGGGCCGCTTTCATCCAGCAGTATCATGTGAATAAACAAAGAGCCTGCCATTTTGCCCAACCCATGGGTTCGGCTCTGCACGATCTGTGTCTTAAGCACGGAGTCGATCTTCACCGGGAGTTTGTACCCGAGGGCATTAACTTAGGCTATGTGGAGTTTATCGGTTACGGGACCGTGACCGACAGTTTGGCGGCTTTAAAAAAGGTTGTTTTTGAAGACCGAAAATTTTCCATGCCGGAAATTTTAGAGGCTTTAGATCATAATTTTGACGGCTATGAGATGGTCAGGGCCATTTTGCGTTCAGCTCCCGCTTACGGCAACGACGACCCATTTGCCGACGACATCGCCAGGGAGCTGGACCGGATAAGTGTTGAGTACGCAGCCCGCTATTCCAGGGAACTGGGCATCCATAATGATATCCGTTATGTGCCTTTTACTTCCCATGTGCCTTTTGGCCAGGTCGTCTCGGCCACTCCTAACGGCCGGTTAGCCTGGTTTCCTCTGTCCGACGGAGCCTCCCCTTCCCAGGGGGCGGATACCGAAGGCCCTACGGCTATTTTGCTGTCCAATTTTCGGACAAAAAATTTAGATCTCTCGGCCCGCGCCGCCCGGATGATTAATGTTAAGTTTACCCCCAAATGTCTGGAAGGGGACATGGGTACGGAAAAACTGGTGGCTTTTATCAGAGCGTTTTGCGACTTAAAGCTCTGGCACATCCAGTTTAATGTCATAAATCAGGAGACTCTGATCAGGGCCCAGAAAGAGCCGGATAAATACAGAAACTTAATTGTACGCATCGCCGGCTACAGCGCTTTTTTTACAGATTTATCCGTTGAGTTGCAAAACGATCTTATTGCCCGGTCCAACCACGGGCAGCTGTAGGGCCTACTGTGAGTTTTTCCGATAGAAGCGGACTGATTTTCAATCTTCAGTCCTACTCGGTCCATGACGGGCCGGGTATCAGGACCATGGTGTTTGTTAAAGGTTGCCCTCTGCGTTGTCCCTGGTGTTCCAATCCAGAGTCCCAGTCGTCCGAACCTGAACCTGGTCTTAATTTAGTGCGCTGCCTGGGTTTGGCCAAATGCCGGATCTGTCTTATGTCCTGTCCACACGGGGCGGTTAAAAAAGGAATCGGCTATCCGGTTCTGGATCGGGAAATCTGTTGTTTGTGCCGTGATTATTCCTGCCGCTCGTCCTGTCCTTCGGGGGCCTTAATTGTCTACGGGGAAAGAGTTAAAGCCCCGGACATAATAGGGAGGGTCGAAAAGGAGGGAGTCTTTTACAACCGTTCCGGGGGCGGACTCACTGTCTCCGGCGGAGAGCCGTTAAAACAGCCGGATTTTTTAATGGATTTATTGGAACTGGCCAAAAGAAGAAGGCTTAAAACGGCTTTGGAGACGGCCGGTTTGGCTGAATTTGCGGTCTTAAACGAGGCGGCCGGTCTTGCGGACGTCCTTTTGTTCGATATCAAGATAGTTGATCGCCGGATCCACGAGATTTTTACCGGTGTGGATAATGATCTGATCTTGAGTAATTTAATCTTATTAATGGAAAAAAAGCCTCCCCATCTGACTGTCTGGGTTCGGACTCCGGTCGTCCCCGGCTTTAATGATACTCCGGCTGCGGCCCGGGCTCTGGGCCGGTATCTGGCCCGGCTGCCTGCCGAGGTTCGGTTTGAGGCTCTGCCGTATCACCGCTTCGGGCAGAGCAAATACAGCATTTTAGGCCGCCATTTTCCAATGGGCAGTTTAAGGTTGGCCGACGGCATTTTGGAGGCTTTTGAAGGTGAGTGCTTGCACTCAATGAAAATGGCCGGACAGGTTAACTGCACCTCTCCCGATTCCGAGTCTGACAGCTGGTCGGCCCTCGGCAATGGCTGGGAACGCGGGGACGATTCCAAAAGGCCGGCCTCGTCCGACCGGCAGATATTTTCCTTAAAGCTTTAAATCATTTGTCCGGGGGGCCTCAGCCCAGGGACGCGTAAGCCCCTACAAAGTCAGCCGCATTGACGGCTCCGGCTTTAAAGTTCTTAACGGCCTCTTCGTGCAGAAGTTCCAGGGCTTCGGATTTTAAGGCCAGGTATTCCGGCCAAGAGCTTATGTCAATAGTTCTGGGACGAGGCAGACTGACGGTCAAAGTTTTCTTGACTCGGGCCGGGCGGTTGGTGATTATGACTAAACGATCGGCTAAGAGGAGAGCTTCGTCCAATTCTGAGGTCACAAACAGATTGGTGCCCCGGTGCTTTTCAAAAAGTTCCAGATAGTAGTCGCGCATAAGCGATCTGGTTAAAGCGTCCAGACCCCGGAACGGTTCGTCTAACAGCATGACTTTGGGCCGGTTGACCAGAGCCCTGACCAGTTCGGCCCGTCTTTGCATGCCGCCGGACAACTGGGATGGATATTTATCCCGAAAGTCATTGAGACCGACCACGCGCAAAAGATCCATAATTGCCTTTTCCAGTCGCGGTCCTTTCATTTCCCCCCTGATTTTCGGTCCGTAGGCTACGTTTTCAAAAGTAGTCAGCCAAGGAAAAAGGGCAGTTTCCTGGAAAACAACGAGACGGTCCGGTCCCGGTCCGGTTACCTGTTTATGGTCTAAATAGATCCGGCCGCCGGAGGGTTCTTCATACCCGGCCAGCAAATTAATGAGCGTACTTTTGCCGCAGCCGGAGGGCCCCATGACCACGGTCAGCAGATTTTTTTCCAAAGTCAGGCATAGGTCCTTTAAAACTTCCCGGCTGCCAGACCCTGAACTGTAAGTTTTGGTCAGACTCCGAGCTTCCAGTAAACCTCCGGTACTGTAGGTCATAATGTACCTCTTTACTGACCGGTCAGCCAGGGCGTAAACCTTCGTCCTATGCGTCTTATAATTCCCGAGGACAGGTACCCGGCCAGACCTATACTCAGCATACCCACAACAATTAACGGAAACTCTCCGGCCACATAACCTCGCCAGGTCAGATAACCTAAACCGGTATTGGTGGCAATCATCTCGGCGGCCACCACCACGCACCAGGTAATGCCCATCCCCACGGTCATGCCCACCAGCACACTGGGCAGACTGGCCGGCAGCATAACGTGCCAGAAGATATCTTTCCGCCGGGCCCCCAAAGACGATGCGGCTCTTAGAAAGCGGACATCAATGGCATCAATGCCTTCGACAATATTTAAAACAACCGTAAAAAAAGCCCCTAAAAAGGTTACAAATATCATGCTCATCTCGGCCGAAGGCCAGAAGACAACGGAAACCGGCACCCAGGCCAGAGGCGGCACCGGCCTCATGATTTCAATTAAAGGAAAAATAGTCTGCCTGGTTTTTTGGCTGAACCCCAAAAGTAAACCCAGCGGCACCCCCAAGAGCTGGGCAATAATAAAGCCGGTTGTAATCCGCATTAAGCTCGTGCCCCAGGAGTACCAGTAGTAGGCGTCGAAAAATTCCCGCCGTAAACAGGCTAAAACCTCGGTCGGAGCCGGCACTGCCCCAATGACGGGCACCTTGAATTTGGCCGACAGCTCCCAGAGGATAAAGAACAGGGCCACTGAGAAAAGGCCTCTTTTTAAAGTTTTGGACTTGGTCAGTTTTTTAAAATTTATCTTCATAGTGGTCTCTTTGGTCAAAAGCTATGGCCTACATCTCCCGTTCGCCGGCCGAAAAAGCTTTCAGGGCTTCAGTTCTGACAGCCTCTCGGCATTTTTCTCTGAGTCTTTGGTAATCCCTGGAGGCTAAAAGCCGAAAATCCCTGGGCCGTGGCAGATTTATATCCAGGACTAATTTAACCGTGGCCGGTCTTGTGGTCATTATGTAGACTTTTGAGGCCAGAAATATGGCCTCATCTAAGTCGTGGGTGATAAAAAAGACGGTCGGTCTTGTCCGGTCATAGACTTCCAGTAAAAACTGGTGGGCCACGGTTTTGGTCAGTGCGTCCAGGGCCCGGAACGGTTCGTCTAACAGTAAGACTTTGGGGCTGTTGATCATGGCCCTGGCTATTTCGGCTCTTCTTCTCATGCCGCTGGAAACCTGGCCGGGGTAGTCTAGGGCAATGCCAGCCAGCCCCATTGTCTCCAGAAGTTCTAAAGCTCTGGCTTTAGCGGCGGCCGGGTCTAATTTTTTCTGGGCTAAAGGTCCAAAGGTGATATTTTCTAAAATTGTAAGCCAGGGAAATAAAGCCCCGTTTTGAAAGACAACTATGCGGTCTGCTCCAGGGCGGGCCGGCTTTTCCTGGGAACTTAACAGTTGTCCGTCTAAAAATATTTCCCCGCCGGTCAGGGCGTGAAAACCCGCTATGGCGTTTAATAAAGTTGTCTTCCCGCAGCCGGAAGGGCCGACCACGACCGAAAATTCGCCCGGGCCTATTTCCATGGAGCAATTATCTAAGGCCAGGACTCTGGCTCCGTCCGGGTCATAGACTTTTGTAGCCGACTTGATACTTATTGCGCCGCTTAAAGTCACTTTCCGGCCTCCTTAACTTTCCATTTAATGAGCCGGAAGCCAACCTGGCGTATGAAGAGGCTGCTTAAAGAACCAACCAGACCTAAAGTGATCATGGCAATAATAATGACCGGGTACTGGACTAAAATGTAACTGTCCCAGATTAGGTAGCCTAACCCGAACTCCCCGGCCAGCATCTCCCCGGCCACCAGGGAAAACCAGGCGTAGCCCATGCTGATCTGCAGACCGGTGAAAACAAAAGGCATGGCGCCGGGCCAGACTATTTTCCGGAAAATAAGACCTTCCGAAGCGCCCAGCGAGGCGGCGGCCCGGAAGTAAGCCCGGTCAATGGATTTAACCCCCAGCCAGGAGTTTAGGACCGTGGCAAAGAAGCTGCCCAGAAAGGTCAGAAAGACGATGGATGACTCCCGGCCCGGCCACATTAAAATAGCCAGCGGCACCCAGGCCAGCATGGGAATAGGTCGCAGCAGTTCCAAAATTGGGAAAGTGTAGTCGGAAAAAGTCTTCTTCCAGCCCATCAGAAGACCTATCGGAACGCCCAGGCCGGTGGCTAAAAGAAAGGCCAAAAAAACCCTTAAGCAGCTTAGGCCTATGTGCTGGTAATACTCCGGGGTAAAAACGGAAATGCCGTAAACCGGGTGCCGGGAAAACCATTCTTTGACTGTCTCCGCCGGTCCCGGCAGTTTGTCGAACAGGGGCACTTTAAAAACTGCGGTCAAAAGGTGCCACAGAACTAAAAAACCCAAAACCCCCAGGAGATTGTACCGGAGCCCGGAGGAGGTCAGCCATTTTTTAAGATTTAAAGTCAGACGGTAAAGGATTCCGCTTTTGGGCGGATCGGTTTCCGTCAGAACTTCCGGAGTCGGCAGAATACGTGAGACCGAATCTGGCATGGCTGTCTCCTCTGGGCTTTTGGGTTTCGAAACGCTATCTTTTAAAAGGACTGTCCCCTGCTTTGGCGCCGTAGATGTAGCCTAAGGTGGCTTCAGCATCCACCGGGGTATAACCGGCTTCCCGGAAGACCTCCCGGGCGATAGAGTCGTCTACGACCCAGTCTTTGAGTTTCGGTACGGCAATGACTTTTTCCTCAAACAGGAAAGGGGCCACGGTTTCTATATTGTCGCGCTCTTTTTTGTTGAAATAAAAAGACTTCCACTCCCGGACGGGATTTTTCCGGTCCGCAGGCACCTGACCGTAAATGGAGTACCACAGGACATTTTCATCAATTCCGGTGGCGTATTTCGCCACCATGTCGATGACGCTTTTCTGGTTGGCCGGATCTAGTAAATACCTCTGGGCCTCCAGTTCGGACCGGATATAGCCTTTGGCATGCTCGGGAAACTGGGTGATAAAATCCCTCCGCATAACCAAAATGCCCAGGTCGTAGTTGTCGGCTGCGCTGCCGTCGGCGGCGATCCGGACATAATCTTCTCCGACATTATCGGCAATCCGGGAGACAGTAGGTTCCCAGGCCGAAGCGGCGTCTAATTTGCCGGTCCGGAAGTTGGTAGCAATGACTTCAATGGACTGGTTTAGGTATTCTTTGGGCTTGACGTTATATTTGTTGAAAAAACGGCGCAGGTACTGGTCCGAGGCGCTGCCTTTGGGGGCGGCGATGGTTTTGCCGTCCAGCCAGCGGGCCAACTCCTCGACACTCTTAAATGCCGGGGCGTCTTTCCGGACCAGCACCAGAGAGCAGCGGGTGCCTTCGGACATGCCTAAGCTGGCCACAATGTTAATTTCCGCCTGTTCGTCTTTGGAGGCCAGGATAGTGGCCGGCATGATACTCATATAACCGGCCACGGCTTTCCCGGCCAGCATGTTGTTGGCTACAATGGTGCCCTGGAGGGCCGGGGCGAATTCCAGCTCCGTGCCTTCGGGCATGTATTTTTTCCACAAGCCCAGTTCGGCGTTAACGATAACTTGGTAGCTGATGGTGTCGTAGGGTTGAAATCCGATGGTGAATTTCTCGGCCAGAGCCGGAGAGACTGAGGCTAAAAGCAAAAACCCGGCTATTAAAGCCGCAAGACTATGCCGCATAATAAAGGCCTCCGATGAGTTTTGGGGCCGAATCAGGCCCGGAATTTAGAAAAACCCAAAAAAAAGGCCGGGGAGCGACAGCTCTCCGGCCTTCAGATTTCTGATCAGCTGGGATATTTTTAACAAAATCGGTTAAGGCTGATTTTGATTTTTTTATTCGGACAGTGAACATCATAACCAAACAAAAAAAAACTGTCAATGGGAAATTTAGTCTTACTTTGGGCCTGTTCTGCTGCGGGTCTGTTGCCAAAATAATCTGGTTCAGGCCTGTAAGCAAATTGGAAAAAGCATCGGCGCATTGGCTAATTTTAAGGCTGGCGTATCGGCGGTGAAATTCGGTTACTACTGCCACGGCATGAGACTCTGAGGGATTAGCTCAAAACCTGTAATAGAAACGGTATTACAGCATTCTCAGAATTAAATGCCGAGGTAATATTCCGGTAAGCGTTCACGGCTTTTATATCAGGTGTTCCCTTATATGGCAGTCCGTCAAGAGGGCAGCCGAGCCGCCTGTAACCGTTCAATGTTTTTTCTTCTGAGCAAATACCCATCTCTGCGGCCTTGTTTAGTAACGGGTAAATATTGCAATTTAACGTTAAAAATTAATTTATTAAATTAAAATATTATTATTAGGACTAATAGTATGTCTATTATTATATAGTAAATATTTATATAAACTAATTAAATTCAATTTTCAAAAGAGAAAATTATAGTATCAAGCGTACATTCCAAAAACACCTGGCTTGCAGAATCAATTTTTGTTATCAGTTCAGACTGTTAATGATTATAACATTAGAGCAGGAAAAATAGTGAGGACAGCTTTTAATTTAAAAGAGATGAGCAGGACTATCCACTATGGAATGCAGATACAGCTGAAGAGATGCAATCGTAAAATGATCTATTTTACCGGCGGCGAATGGCAAACATTGACCGGAGCTTTTCCTGTATTTCTCAGCCTTTATGACTTCGTGCCTCTTGTGAGATGTGTCTAGCAATTGCTGGAAGCCTAAACGATCGTCCAGTCAATAATCCGAATCTTCGGATTATTGACTGGACGCTGGTTTCGTGAGTTCACTGACGATGCACTAGAAATGAAGTGAGGGACAGGGCATTCTGTTCTAAAAGAGGGGCCCGAACGTGGACGATCAGGGAAAATATGATTATTGGCTTAAACTTGCGCAAAATTCTCTTCACGGGGCAAATATCCTGCTGAAGGAGGAGAAAGACTTTTAGCTGCGTATGAATGTCAGCAGGCGACAGAAAAACTTGTCAAGGGTCTTATATTCTCTTTATTGATGATAATATTCCTCGGACTCATAATATCCGCCTTTTGATAGAAAAAATTGAAACCAAATTGTCCGTAGAGGTGAGCGAGGAACGATATAATTTTTTTGAAATGCTCTCAACTTATGCTATTGAAGGACGTTATACTGAATACAAAAATGGTGTGTCATTATAATAATGTAAAAATAAAATCGTTTTGCATAATATTCAGATGCCTACGCGTGTCATATAATGGTTCCAAAATTGAGACCACCGATTGTTTGAGAGGATAAGAGAATGAATTCCTGTAATATTTGAGGCGCCGTCTTTGGACCGCCTCATTCCTGAACAGCACATGCGCTGTTTGATCAGCGTTTTGCAGGCAGCCTCTGCTACTCCGCTGCCTGCAGGCCGGTTATTTGCTCTTTCGCGCCGGTAATGTGTTCTGTCTTTCTGATTCCTGAGGTACACAAGAACTTTTTCCAATTCT
>JAISEL010000024.1 GCA_031264185.1 Deltaproteobacteria bacterium | reverse complement strand
CTTAGCACCCGCTGATTTTACATGAACACCCTTTTCCGTTGGAATTTCAACTAAAATTTTTGTCAAATTAGCCATTCTAACCCCCTGTATACGCTAATTATAGCGTATACAGAAAAAATATCAATAGCCACCCAAATTTATTTTTGACTCGTGAAACTCTTATATAGTAGGAATTTGTGGATTCTGATTTTACAGGCCGGACCGACCAACTGTGTCTACGCTAAAAAAATGAGGAATTTAGGCTGAGATAAAAGTGAGTATATAGCCATGAAGTGACTCCATTGCTGTTATCAATAATAACTGCGATCTTGAAAGCAATTTAGAATTAGCAGGGCGGCCATTATTTAGTCCGGACTGGGTTACGTCTCTGCTGTTTTAAGCCAGTCACCAGGACTATGTAACCTTTAATTTGAGTGATGAAACTTCTTAGGCAAATCAGGTTTTTAAAAATACTAAATTTCATTCATTTGGATGTGATAAGCAGCGGATATAACTTGATTTTTAACTACCTCAATATGGATATTACTCCGACAGATAGTCTTGATAACTGCGAACAGTTATATCGTTTAAGGACATTGTGGAAAATTTGTTTCTCGTGTCTGGCTAATTCAGCAACAAAAGGTATGTCAAAGTTGTTTTCAATCATTTTATTTTTTATAGTTGCCTTACTTGTATTAGCACGGCACGAAACTCTGAGAGGATTAGCTCAGAACCTGCAATAGAAACAGCATTACAGCATTCTCAGAATTAGATGCCGAGGTAATAATTATTTCGTTATTATAGATTTCTGTTTATTTGTCCAATTATTTGGCCAAAATTAATTTTAGCAAAAAAATCAATAATATTAACTCTGTTTATTTTTGGAAATTATTGCTTTGAAGAACAAACTGCCTCAAGAAAAGTTTATTTTTACATTGAGCATAAACTCGAATTTATGTCAAGTCACTCAGTCCCCCAGTCCCTCGTCTTGGAACGCCTTTGCACGTACTTTAGTACAGATCGGCTACTGATGTAATAGTAAAAAACTGGTGTTTCATTTCATCAGCCATAGTCAGTTTTGTCCGGAGTGCCTCTTTGAAACGTTTTGATGTGCTATAAGATGTGCTGTAAGTTGTTTTATGTTGATCCCCCTGGCAGCTGATCCGGGCAATGAATAATCTGCCAATTACTATAACATACATTTCAACTGGCCTTAAACTTATCTTTTAAGTCAATTTAAGTGAAATTTAGACAAATTAGAAAGTATAACTGAATAAACGCGGAGACAGCTTCAATAGCTGTTTCCGCGCCAATGAAATTACAGATTTAAAGGCCGTCAGTAAGGATATCGGTCGTGGATTAAAAACATGTCCCGGAACCAAGGCGGACGTCCCAGGCGGTACATCATGTCCGTAGCTCTGGTCAGAGCTTCGCGGTGCTGCTGATCGTTATAGCTGCGGTAGGCCATGCGGTAATACTGCCAGGCCTCGGCTAACCGTCCGGCTCTTTCATGGTAAAGGGCCATGTTATAGAGGGCCGGGGCGTAGCCTGGATTATCCTTCAGGATTTCCTGCCACTTTCGGGCCGCTTCTTCCCAATCGTCCTGACTGACTAAATCGGCCGCTTCCCGGGAGAGATCGTCGGGAGCTCTGGCCAGATTATAGGGCGTATGGTTTGGGCCGAGTTCAGTGACCATCAGAGCGGCTAATGAACGGGCTAAAAGTTCCTGAACTTTGTCCGGCTCTTCGGGAGTGGCATCGGTTAAACCTTCCTGGGCCAGATAACCGCCGTAAGAACGCTGCCAGATCTCTTCAGTCTGACCGGTCTGGCTTGGCCCGTCAGATCTGACAGATATCAGGGTCCATTTGGCGGTTAATCTGGCGTCGGCCACGGTTAAAGGAATAGTCTCGGTGGATTTACGGCCGTTAACGTTTTGGGTGACCGTCAGAACAGTTTCCTGGGATTTAGTGGTTTTGTAGTCAAAAAAGGTTGTGCCGTTCAGAATCTGGGTCCGGCCTCTTGGAGGCCTGGGCGATTCCCGGCGTTTAAGTTCTGTGGTCAGCGCCTCACCGCCCGGACCGTCGAACTGGCCCACCTCAATCTGGGGAGGCAGAAGAGAATGCCAGACCGGTTTCGGAGCGCAGCCCATTAAAAGAGTCATGGCCAGTAAAGTCGGCCAGAGCCTGATTTTAGGACCAATGGACATAATTGACTTCTTTCAGAAAAGGCCCCAGTGCGGTCCGGGCCTGTTCTAGACGCCAGCTGCCTGACGCTTTTTTCGGTCCGTCAACCGGTGGGGGAGGAAAAAGGCCAAAATTAATATTGGAAGGGGCAAAGTCCTTCCGACCGCCGAAATTGTCCAGATGGCTCAGGAGCGAACCCAGGGCCGTCTGTCTGGGAGGTCTGACTAAAGGCCAGCCTTTAGCCTGGCGGGCGGCATTTTCTCCGGCCCACAGACCCTGAGCTGTGGATTCCACATAGCCTTCTACCCCGGAAAGCTGTCCGGCAATGAAGACGGAAGAATCGGATTTTAGTCTTTGAAATTCATCTAAAACCTCGGGCGCTTCCAGAAAAGTATTGCGGTGGATGGCTCCGTAGCGGCTGAATTCGGCTTTTTCCAAGCCTGGGATTAATCTAAAAACTTTATCCTGAGCCGGGCGGGTTAAACGGGTCTGAAAGCCCACCAGATTCCACAATGTACCGGCCTTATTCTCCCTTCGTAACTGGACCACGGCAAAAGGTCTCAGGCCGGTCTTGGGATCATTTAAGCCAACCGGTTTCATGGGGCCGAACGTCAGTGTCTTTGGGCCTCGGGCGGCCATGATTTCAATGGGCAGACAACCTTCAAAGCAGCGGTTTTCCTCAAAAGAGCGAGGTTCGACCCGATCGGCTTCAGTCAAGGTCTCATAGAAGGCCTCATACTCCTGTTTAGTCAAAGGACAGTTTAAATAATCACCTTCACCTTCTCCGTAGCGGTCGGCCCGGTACAGGCGGCTCAGGTCTAAGGACTCCAGGGTGACTATGGGGGCTAAGGCGTCGTAGAAAAAAAGATGGGCCTTAGGGCTTCTGGCTTTTAAAAAATCTACCATAGCTTCGGAAGCCAGAGGTCCCCCGGCCAGAACAAGAGGGCCGACGGGCACGTTATCTCCTAAAAATTCAGCTCTTTTAATTTTCACTAAAGGATTGCCGGAAACTACAGAAGTCACTTTCTGGCTGAACAAAACCCGATCCACAGCCAGACAGCGTCCGGCCGGAACCCGGTGCTCCGCAGCAGCCTTCATGACTACCGAACCTAATGAAGTCAGTTCTTCTTTTAAAAGTCCGACCGCTTTATCGGGACTGTCCGCCCGGAATGAATTGGAGCAGACCAGTTCGGCCAGAGAGGACAGACGGTGGGCCGGGGAAAAACGGTGAGGTTTCATTTCCCACAGAACAGCTTTAAGACCGTGGGCCGCCACCCTTAAAGCGGCTTCGCAACCGGCCAGACCGCCGCCGATAATGTTAACTTCCTGGGGCATCAGTAGCAGCTCCGAGCTGACGGCCATAAGGCCTTAAAAATTGTATTCGTTTACTAATATAGTCTTCCGTAAGGAACGGTTAAATCACAGCTTACGAAAAATACCTCTTTGTGACCCTTCAATCCTTCTGACTGGGAGCCAGGGAAAACTAAATAATTAGGTTCAGGAGGGGCTGTTTCCGGCTTGGAGCATCCTCTCATTACGGAACGGCGGTTAAGCGGACCGGTCTGACGGATTATTGGCGAAATCAATGCCCTGAAGTGTCTTTTCAGCAGTCAGGCCGGACAAGAGCCTCACGAATGGTTCCAGGTGCCTTAATAGGCCAGGTCCAAGGAGTCGATGTACTCGTCTTTGTGGGCTGCTGTTACCACAGGAGGAAAACCCCCGCCCTACTTAATGCAGATATGCGCAGCCAAAGGCCCTGGCACCCCTTCCCACTGCCGTCCGTACATCCGAACAAGTCTTTCCAGCCCGCTTTACACATGTTCCGGCGGATAATACTGATGAATCTCTCCTGACTTCGTCATCTGATTGTTTGGCCACTTCTTGCTCTCCCCTTTCAGCAGGAGGTCCGCATCCGTCTGCCGTTAGGCAGGACTCCGGCGGCAAAATGCCGGTTCTCGAAAAGCTGCATGCAAACATTTAATGGTACAGAGAATGAGCGGCCGGCCTGCTTGATATCCTCATAAAGCGAATTGGTGACACCGGCATGGTTTTCAATCAATGATCAGTCAGGAATCTGTCTCGCCCGGACCGTTTGACTGGCGGCCAAGTTCAGCCGAATTCAAGCCTTGTTAGATCAATGTTTTGGTCATGATGCCGCAAATGTGATATATCCCTTCAATCTTGCCAGTCTCGGTTGCCCGTTCCCGGATTAGCATATTCCGGAATTCATCCTGCAGTGACATTTTTATTCGTTTTCTGTCAGCCGCCATTCCTCGGACAGGTTTATGAACGATGGAGCCGGCAGCCCAGGGTATCATCTGGCAGATCCGTTACCGGTTCCCGCTTATGGTATATTTCAGGCATTTGATATCCCGTCAAAGGTTCATTTTCGGGAAAAGATCGCCAAACCCACAGCCTTTGATCAGAGCGGAAGAAAAGCATAAAGCGTTAAAATTAAGCTACCACACCGGGCGGTGCTCGTCAATTCTTCTAGCTTGTGCGTCTGCGCGTTGATTTTTCTATTTGCTTATAAAATTTCCGGTCATAATTCCTCCGGTGCCCGGTAACGTCCAGGTAACGTCCAGTTTAAGGGATGACGAGGCCTCATGGATAAGACAAAAGATTTGAGAACCAGCAATGGCCGCCTTCGCCCAATCAAAATTGATCCAAATTGACCTTTTAAAAACACCCAGAGATAATTGACCACTCAAACTTCGTAGCTGCTCACTGAGCACCGGACTGGTTTAAGAGACAAACGGGACGTTTCAGTCCAGGAAGACTATTGATTTTCTATCTGAGCCGCAGCAGCCTCAACCGCCTTATCCGGGGAGGTTGGATTTTGATCAGATCCTAATATCTGGCTGGTGAGCGGACCTGTGTAATTTTTGACTGTCCAGAATCGTGGTCTTTCCGTTTTTCACAAAGATGCAGGCCCGAGGTTCCTCACCGCCGAATCAGCAGCCATAGATAATGAGGATGAGGTTTTTGGAGGCTCCTCCGCAGTCAAGTTTCCGGATCCGGGTCATCCCGTCATGGTCGGCCTTCAGGGCGGCCTGACTGCCTGGCTGTCGTATTCGTCAGTCACTAAAACGATTTTTTGGAGGCTGCCTTGCTGACAACCGTCAGAAGCCGGGAAAAGGCATCTGCGGAATCAATCTGACTTAAAGTAACCTTCCTATTGCCTTTGGGCCTATGATAAAATCCGGCCTGACCAGGTCTTATTATTATCTATAATAGTATTGTATTGTAGTTTTTTCAAACAGAAAATAATATTTTGGTTTAGGGCCGCCTTATTTTAAGACTGGCCAGGAATAATTTTTGCGAACGGTTGCCGAACTTCCAGACAGAATTGTCAGGAGATTTTTATCGATTAAGCCATAAAAACAAAATTAAACATACAAAATACAGTATCCGTTCACACCAATAGAGCCTTCCGCTGTTTAGGCCCATATATGTATACCAGGTGATTGTATTAGAATTGGCGGAGAGCTGCTGGGCGACAAAAAATCACGCGGACGGATACTAAAAATCTGGATATAAATTCGTAAAGCCATATAACAATTGAAAGACAAAAGATATCAAAAATAAAAGATATTAAAAACAAATAAAAATAGTCTTTTGTTATAAAATCTAGCTGATTTAATCTGCTGCGGTTCGGTGCCTTCAATCTTATGGTAAAAGCCTGAATTTTCCTCTGATTTTAAGACTTTTGGACTGGGCTGAAAAGTCTTTAGTCCTTTTGGAATTAAGCCGGATATTGACAGAGCCGGCCGGTGGGGGTATATTTGGAAAATCCCGGAGCGTAAAGGGCTGTTGGTATTTTTTGTTAAATCATAATTAAAAACAGACATTATTCGGCTGTAATCAGGCGTTTATTTTATACTTTACTGGTAAAGAGATATTTTTAGTAAATTCTATACGGTATTTATCTGCTTGGCCGGCCTGACCGAGTCTGGATGGATCACTTAAAATCTCATTACAATATTACTAAGGAATGCGCTATATGGCCATGCAGAAACCTCAAATCGGAGTTTGTATTGACGGCAAGCTTCACGCTTGGATGGTGGTGTCCGAAGAAGCTGTTCAGGCCGGAGATATCACGAAACTGGAACACCGCTGGTGCAAAAAGTGCGGCTGCCTGACTCAGGTCGGGATCAGCGCGGCCACCGGTGAACCGGTCGTGGCGGTTAATGAGGCTGGTCAGCCCCATTTAGCAGTTCCTAAGATTTTAAATATTGTTATCAAGTAAGCCGTAAGGGTTTTAAACGTCTTATTTATTTATTTTGCCTTTTGGCCCTGTTTTTAGTCGCAGGCGGCTTTGGCTTTTATTGAAGCAGAATAGGTACTCGCTGTTTTTTGCCTTTTTTTGGCCTTGGACGGATTTAGATCCTCTGGGGCTGTTTTTTTAATGCTTAAACCTAATTCGATACCCCCCGACACTAAGCTTTAAGCCCGGTATTAAATACAAAAAGAGAGTTTTACGTTGACGGAGAGGAAAGACATCAGAAACGTGGCCATTATTGCCCACGTCGATCACGGCAAGACCACCCTGGTCGACGCCATGCTCTGGCAGAGCGGCCTGTTCCGGGAAAATCAGTCGGTCCGGGAGAGGGTCATGGATAACCTGGACCTGGAAAGAGAAAAAGGTATTACCATCATGGCCAAAAATACCTCCGTCACTTTCGGCCCGGTTAAAATAAATATTGTCGATACCCCGGGTCACGCTGATTTCGGCGGGGAAGTGGAAAGGACCCTGACCATGGTTGATGGGGCCTTACTGCTCGTTGACGCTTCTGAAGGGCCTCTGCCCCAGACCAGGTTCGTGCTTCAGAAAGCTCTGGAAAAGCGCCTGCCTATTATTGGGGTTATTAATAAAATTGACCGTTCCGACCGTCGGCCCAAAGAAGTTTTAGATGAGATTTATTCGCTATTAATAGACTTAGATGCCAATGACAGTCAGCTTGATTTTCCGGTCTTCTACACTAACGCCAAATTAGGGGCCGCCTGGACTTGTTTAAACGAGGCTTTAGCTCCCGACCCGGAACAGCTGCCCAGTTTGGAGCCTTTATTCCAGTCCATTGTCGACAGCATTCCGTCTCCCTGCGGCAATCCCGATGAACCGGCCCAGTTTCTGGTGACCAATCTGGAATGGTCGGATTATCTGGGCCGTCTTTGTATCGGACCTCTCCGGCGGGGCACATTTAGAGGCGGCCAGGAAGCGGCTTTACTTAAAGACGGACGCCTGACCATGAAAGGCCCCCTGAAAGCTGTTTTTACTTACGAAGGCTTAAACCGGGTCGAGACTCAGGAAGTCAGAGCCGGAGACATAGTGGCCATTGCCGGCCTGCCCGAGGCTTTTATCGGGGATACGGTGGCGGACAGTTTAAACCCCGAACCTCTGCCGCCGGTAGTGGTCGACGAGCCGACCCTGACCATGGAGTTTTCGGTCAATTCATCTCCCTTGGCCGGACGGGAGGGCAGTATTTTAACTTCCCGCCAGATTAAGGCCCGGCTGGAGAAGGAGGCTTTATACAATGTCTCCATTCGGGTCAGTGCCGACCCGGCCGGTTCGGGCGATAGTTTTCAGGTCGGGGCCAGGGGAGAGCTGCAACTGGCGGTCTTGGTTGAGACTATGCGCCGGGAAGGCTTCGAACTGACTTTAGGTCCGCCTAAGATTATTGTTAAGACAGTTGACGGGCAGGTCAAAGAGCCTTTGGAACTGGCCGTCATTGATGTGCCGGAAGAGTATGTCGGTGTAGTGACGGAAAAACTTTCGGCCCGTAAAGGCCGGGTAGTCCGATTGGCCAACCACGGTTCCGGCCGGGTCCGCCTGGAAATAGAAGTGCCGACCAGGGGGCTCATCGGCTACCGGGGCCAGTTTATGACCGATACCCGAGGGGCCGGACTTTTAAACACTTTAGCCGTCGGTTATACCAATTGGCAGGGCGACATAAAAGGCCGGGCCAACGGTTCTCTGGTGGCCGACAGGTCAGGTCAGGCCGTAACTTACGCTCTTTTCCATCTTCAGCCCAGAGGCTGTATTTTTGCCAGTCCAGGGGATCCGGTTTACTCAGGATTAATTGTCGGCGAAAACTCTCGGGCCGAGGATATATGGGTCAATCCCTGCAAAGAAAAAAAGCTTACTAACATTCGGGCCAGCGGTTCGGATGAGGCTTTAAGACTGACTCCGCCCCGCCGTCTGTCTTTGGAAGAAGCCATAGAATACCTGCGGGAAGACGAGGTTTTGGAAGTTACACCCAAATCGGTTCGATTGCGGAAAAAATTTCTGGCCAAGTAACCGGTCTTGAGTCTGTTTTGGATGAATCCTCAGAGCTACAGCCTCTTCTGCCTCTCTTCATACTCCCAGACCATTTTTGACGTCGGCCGTAACCAGAGAGTTCTGCCCCTGTATAATTTACATGGGTAAAAATTATTGGAGATTCCAGCCTTAAGACGCTTCAGTTAAAACCTTCTTAAAGGAATAATACTTTTGTCCTGGCTTTTTCACCGATGCCCAATTGACAGCCTCCTCAAAAATGACCCGAACGCCGGCCCTGCCGGATACGGCTGAAGCGGCTTTACATATTTTACTGCTCTGACCCTGAAATTTCAGGGCTTATTTATTGCCCTCCATCTGGGTCATGGCCGCAGTGAGGGTTTTTTCCATATCCTCCTGGATTTGTCCGTCCGTCAGATCCTTATCTTTTCCCTCTTTATCCTTAACCGTAACCTTTACAAATTTCAATTCAATGACGTAATCGTTTCCGTCTCCGGTCCTTAAACGGGCATCCAGCCTGCCTGAACCTGCCGGATACTGACAATCGCATTCCCGGCCGGCCATGACCGTGGCCGTTAGAAAAAGCGTCTTGCAGCAGGCCTCGCTCTTCGAGTGATCCTCCCAGGGGATGCTGCTGAGAAAGCTCTGGAAAGCCGTCTGAAATTCATCGGCCTGCCTTTGGATTAGGGCTGCCAGCATGGCCTGAGCCTGCATTTTCATTAGCAGCGGGTTTTCAAGGGGTTTTTTCAGGAACAGCCAAAGACTGGCTACGGCCGCTTGAATCTCCGGGTTGGGGAAACAGAGACAGAACTTATCTCCCGCTGCTGTATTCAAAACCAGGTCAACTGTCAGACAGCCGGCCTGAAACAATAAGGCTGTTGAACTGTACTCGGTCCCAATATCAACAGTGTTCATTTGGCCGCTGTTTTGGGCAATCCTGACGCCGGACCCACGGACGGTGCGGCTGTTTTGGCGGCTGAGGCGGCCGGCGGGACGGGCAATCCTGTTTTTGCCCTGTACAACGCCGGAACAGGAGCCGTCTCCGGCGGCGGTTCGTCTTTGTTAAGCAGTCCGGCGGCGGAAAGCGCTGGGCAGACAGCGGCCTTAGCTGAGCAGAGCGGGGGACTGGCCGGCTCCGGTCTGGGCTTAAACCAGAAAACAGCAAGAAATGAGCCGGAAGTGCCGGTCTTTAATCCCGTTAATCCTGTCAGTCCTGTCAGTCCCGTAAATCCCGTAAACCCTGTCAACCCTGTCAATCCCGTGCCGCCGACACCGCCGACACCTCCTCCTCCGCCTCCGCCGACGGAAGGATATTTTATAGGCAGTTTCACCCTGGACAATTCAATCTCCGAAACAGTGAACCTCATTACCTTTAAACTCGACCTGGCCAGCGGTCAGACAGCCAATCTGTTCTACGATGTAGGCTATGAATACAAAATCGGCGCCAATCCAGCGGACAAATTTTTCAATACCGGATTTTACAGAGGCGTTAACACAGGAGGCTATAATCCGGCCACATTGAGCTATGAAATGCACTCAAACCCATTGCTATATGATTCCAGTTTTAAGGAAGTAGATGGAACGCATTCTATTAATGGAGCTTGGGGAACTGAAGTTTTCGATACGCCGGGACATGGAATATCCGGCGGCTTCGGTTCAGCGCCGATCAATTACGGCGATTTGTCTGCGGGCGCATTTAATGCTGACAGAATTTATGGCACTCCTTTCAGTGACACATTTATTGAAGGGTCAATGCTTAACTTTCAGGGATATTTTATGGAAAAACCTCTGGCTGAAGTCGCCGGAACGTTTAATCTTGGCACCACCTTTTCAACAT